>JALSJL010000449.1 GCA_026989405.1 Marinosulfonomonas sp.
GCAAATTCGAAAAACGCACTGTGCTGATTATCGGCATGATCTTTGGCCTGATCGGGTTTACCGGCATGCCGTGGACCCATGTCTGGTGGGAGATTTTCCCGATCGGCGCGCCCTCGACATTGATGACGCTGGCCATCTTCAGCGCCATCGCGGGCATTGGCAACGGTGCTTTCATGAGTATCCCGTTTGCCATGGTGGCCGATGCCGCCGACGAGGGCCAGCTCACCACCGACCAGCGGCAAGAAGGCCTCTATTTCGGCCTTTATACCTTCGCGTACAAGCTCGGAATTTCCATCAGCGTGCTGATTGGCGGCATCCTGCTGGATGTGATCGGCTTTGACAGCAAGGCCACCACCCAGACCCCCGACACCGCATGGCAGCTCGCCATGGCCCCGAGCTGGCTGCTGGTGATCGCCACGCCGTTGATCCTCTGGGCGGTCAGCCGTTATCGCATCAGCCGGAAATCCCACGAGGAAACCTTGGCGACGCTCGCCGGGCGGATGCAGTAGAAAGGACTGCATTTGCAAGCGAGAGCCAGGTCTTTCCGGGTGGGGGTCTTGGAACGATCTCGGCCGCCTGCCAGTTGGGCATCAAGCCGGTGCTCTTCAGGCAGCCCCCGAGGTCGGCTTTGCCCAGACAGGGAAAGAGCCGGCGCGCGCCGTGGCCTCTTGCAGAAACACCGCGTGATTGACGCCCACACTCCCGTCCGAGGCGCACCGTTTTTGCGCGGGGCAGGCATACCGGCGTTCTGATCAAGCTCTACACGTTGCGCAGCGGATCTTGCGAGGACCGCACCCTTGCCGACATGAAGGCCGGCGGCAGGGATGCTGCCCTTTTCAGTGGCGCGACCGATTTCCAGCTTTTGACCGTCAGCGGCGGCACCCTGAAGGCGCTGGCCACGGCGGGCAAGGTAGCGCTGTGTCTGGACACCCAGGACGTTTTGCAGGCCAAAACGGCCGACCAGCGCGGGACGATCCTGTCCGTGGGTGGTGCCGATTTTCTGGAAGAATACCCATCGCACATGCAAACCGTTTATGGGGACGGTATGCGCACGCTCACCCTGGTTTGTCCGTCGTAAGAGTTTTTCGGAATGCTGAGGTATTTTCGTAACGGAGGCTCTGGTTCGGTTTCCGTTTGAGTTTATGCGGCAGCGGCTTGGTGCTGCAACCGGCGTTTTCTGATTGTCTGTTTCTTGATCTCCTCTCTCATTTTCAGGACCTTTGCTCCTCGGCCGTGATAGACGTCGACGGGTGTCAGGTTATCCAAGCTCTCGTGGGAACGACGGTTGTTATAGTGATCGACAAACGCGCCAATCTGGCATTCCAGATCGCCGGGCATGAAGTGGTTTTCCAGCAGAACCCTGTTCTTCATGGTCTGATGCCACCGCTCGATCTTGCCCTGTGTCTGCGGGTGATGCGGTGCGCCGCGAACATGATCCATGCCTTTGTCCTCACGGCAAACTGCCAGATCGGCCGCCACATGGGATGATCCGTTGTCACTCAGAAGCCTGGGCTTTTGCACCACCGTTGCCTAGTTGCGCCCGGACGCGTCCAGCGCCAGATCCAGCGTGTCGGTGACATCAGTGGCTTTCATCGTTGTGCAGAGCTTCCAGGCGATGATGTAGCGGCTGTAGTCGTCGAGGATCGTGGACAGATAGAACCAACCCCAGCCGATGACCTTTAGATTGACCTGCCCCGCGGTCGTCCCTCAATCAAAACGAGAGTCTGCGGGGTTGATAGGTATCAGTTTCGGGTTGGGCAAGCGCGTCGCGCGCGGAGCCCTCAGATTGCTCAAGCGCTCGACGCGCTTGTGCGGGCGTTTGGTTCGCCAGCGATGAGTGGGGCCTGACGTTGTTGTAGTCATAGCGTCAGAGCGCCAAGTGTCGGCGGGCGTCATCGAGCGTGTCAAACAGCTCTTCATTCAACAACTCGTCGCACAGCGACGCGTGCTACATCCGCGCGAACCCTGCGGCGAACACCGAAGCCTGGCCCCCTCTCGGCAGACTGCTGCGCAATCGCCTGCCGGGCAACGGATGGACATGTGCATGCCTTTGCCTTCTTTGAAGCGGTGCCGCGCTCGAGCCTATATGACAGTGACCGATGCCTTGCGGCAAAGATCATGCTGGACGGCACCCGCAACCGGAGGCAGCGGTTCAGCGCGATGCTGTCACATTATGTATCGGGGATCGGTATGGTCGTCCGGGAAAGGGCAACGATATAGGGCAAGGTCGTGGGGCTGGTCGGCTATGCCCGACACAACTTCATGGTGCCAATGCCACGCTTTGCGGATTGGGGTGCTTTCAATAAATATATGGAAGAGCAATGCCGCATGCGGCAGACCGACATTCTGCGGGGTCATAAGGCCAGCATTGGCGACCGGCTGGGGTCTGATCTGGCTGAGATGCGCAATTTACCGGGCGCCTCCTTTGAAGCTTGTGACACACAAGGTGGCCAGGTGACATCGACATCATTGGTGCGCTGCCGCGGCAATGACTACTCAGTCCCAGTTGCTTGTGGGCCCGGCCGCTACGGCCAATCCGAAAACCCGCGGCGCAATTCCACCAGGTCGTCCCCGTGCGGGCGCGATACCACCGTGCGGTATGCGCCCGGCGACATGGCAGTTCTGCGCTTGAAAAAATGGCTGAATCGCGTGGCATCGGAAAACCCAAGATCCGCCGCGATTTTCTTCAGGGGGAACCCGGTGTTTTCCAGCCGCGCCTTTGCCTCGGCTGTCAGGCGTTCATGAACCAGCTCGGCGGCGCTACGCCCGGTCTCTCGTTTGCAGATCCTGTGGAGGCGATCGTAGTTAACGCCAAGCTCTTCTGCAAAACGGCGCACCTGCCAGTGGTCGCGATAATGCAACTCGACCAGATGCCGGAATTTTCGCAAGATATTGGTTTGCTCGGTGCCTGCCTGGAGCGGCTCTGGCTGATGCGCCCGCAGGGCCGCGATGAACAGCAGCCGAAGGTAGGCAGACAATGACATCGGAGACTGTCGCTCGGCTTGTGACACCTCGTCGGAAAACCACTCGAACAGGAACTGGACTTGCTGCAACATTTTCGCGTCCGCCAACGGCGTCACAAAAGGATGCTCGGCCAGCATGCGCATGTGAACCGACTCGGCCCGCGCACCGATGGCGTCCGAAACCAGCGTGTCGCTCAGGCCCAGGATACTGGAACGCCCGCCGGCCGTCATGCTCAGGATCGGGCACTGTTGTTGGGGCCAGTAACACAAAGCCGGAGCTTCGATCTCACGCTCGTTTTCGTCCCAGCGCAATGCCCCCTCGCGCAAGAAGAAGAGCGCCGAGAAATTGGCCGGCAAACGAAGTCGAATCGTTCGGTCGTGGAGTGCTTCGGTTTCTTCCTGAACCTTGACGTAATGGCTGTTCATGCTGATTTTCCAAAATATCGACAATAAATGCCCAGAATTGAGCATTTAATGCGACTATATTAGCTCCATAATGGTTTTCAAGGGAGGCCGGGTTCGCCCGGGATTGTTTCATGGGGGCACTCACAACCGACTGGGAGCCGGAAAGCGGGCACACGATCGAACGTGTCAGCCCGGTTGACGGAAAAGCCGTCAGCACCG
>JALSJL010000450.1 GCA_026989405.1 Marinosulfonomonas sp.
CGGTATAGCGCTTGTCGTCGAGCCATTCTTCTTCGCTGCCCCAATAGATGTCTTCCTCGGGCTCCCAGATGTCTTCGCGCCCGCCGCCGAAGCCGAAGGTTTTCAGCCCCATCGATTCCAGCGCGCAGTTGCCTGCGAGGATCAGCAGGTCGGCCCAGGAAATCGCGTTGCCGTATTTCTGTTTGATCGGCCAGAGCAGCCGGCGCGCCTTGTCGAGGTTCACGTTGTCGGGCCAGCTGTTGACCGGGGCAAACCGCTGGTTGCCGGTGCCCGCGCCGCCGCGCCCGTCGCCGGTGCGATAGGTTCCGGCGCTGTGCCAGGCCATGCGGATGAAGAACGGGCCATAGTGGCCATAGTCGGCTGGCCACCAGTCCTGCGAATCGTTCATCAGCGCAAAAATGTCCTTTTTCACCGCTTTCAGGTCGAGCTTGCTGAATTCCTTGCGGTAGTCGAAGTCAGCCGGCAACGGGCTGGTGACATCGGTATTCTGGTGCAGAATTTTCAGGTTCAGCTGGTTCGGCCACCAGTCGCGGATCGACCGGTCCCCCAGTTTCGTGGCCCCATGCGCAACCGGGCATACGCCCCTGCGACCCATATCATTTCCGTCCATCTGATCCTCCTGTGCTGGTAAATGGTCGCCGCTCCGCCCAGCCAGCCGACCGGCAACGAACGCGACATCCTGCGGGCACCATACCAGAATTTCCGATAGGTGTAATTTCTTAATTTTTATCAAACCGATAAGGTTGGGCTATCAATATATGGGTCCTGACCCTAGATGGACAGTGCCCGATTGCGCGAGTTTTCAAGGTGTCTGGCAAGCTCTGCCCTGGCCCTGGCCGGGTCCCTGGTGTCCAGGGCGTCCAGTATCTTCATGTGGTCTTCGATGACCGAGACCAGAATGTCAGGCTGAATGCGGATCAGTTCCTGTCGTATCAGCCTGATCTTGATCGAGTTCGTCCGGTAGATGTCGGATATGATCCGATTGTTCATGTGGTCGATCAGCGTGTCGTGGAAGGCCCAGTCAACCTCTTGCGCGCGCGCTGCCAATGCGTCGGTGACACCCTGTTGCGCGTCATCGAGAATGGCCTGGTGGTTCTTGCGAAGCGTGCTTCGCTCGTTTTCGGTGGCGTTGACGGCGAACAGGCCGGCGGCCTCAAGTTCAAGGATCGCACGCAGCTGGAACGCGTTGCGGATCAGTTCCACGTCGATATGGGTGATCTGCATGCCGCGCTGGGGCACGGTGTGCAACAGGCCGTCCGCTTCGAGGCGCGGCACCAGTTCGCGGATGGCGCCAAGGGGCATGCCGGTCAGGGCGCTGAGTTCTCGCTGGGTCACGAACTGGCCGGGCCGCAGCCGACGCGACAGCAGGTTTCGGGTGAAGCTGTCATAGGCCTGTTCGCGCAGCTTCATGCGACCTCCGTTGGTTGGCCGCCCGATGCGACCACAGCATCATGGGCATGGGCCAGATCAAGGTGCTCGTCATCCGTTGTGGCAAGCAATGGCGCGCGCGTATTGCGCCAGGACGGGTCATCATACTTGTGCGCAACCAGCGACTTGATCGCCGGTGTGACGGGGTATTTGAGGACCGTGCCAATCAGCGCATTCACGTCATCGTCATCCTGTCCCGATGACAGAACGCGCGCAAGGCGGGCGGGAAAAAGATTGGCGATGCCGCTGATGGTGCCCGACGCCCCAAGCCGCGCGCAGGTTGCCAGAAGGCGTTCGTCGCCGATGAGAATTTCAAGCCCCGGCAGTTCCAGCAGGCCGCGCGCCTTGTCCAGCGAGCCGGATGAGTCCTTGACCCCCAGCACCAGGCCCGGGAACGCATTGGCAAGCCGCATGACAACCGCGTCCGGCAGTTCGACGCCAATGACCTGCGGGATGTGATACAGAATGAACCGCATGTCCGATGACGCGAAAGGCGACAGCACCTGGGCAAACCAGTTGAACAGGCCGTCATCGGGGGGCGCCGCGAAATAACAGGGCGGCGGCAGCAGAAACCGGCGCACGCCCATGGCCCTGGCCGCCCTGATCTGGTCAATCACGTCCCCGGCGGCTGCGCCATGCAATGTCAGAATGAATCTGTCGGCATCAAACCCGGCACCCACGGCAGAGGCCACCGCGTCGCGCCGTTCGCCCTCGGACACAGAGGCCCCTTCGCCGGTCGTGCCGAAAAACGTCACCGATGTGCAACCGTCGCCCAGGGCCTTGCCGATGTGCTTTTCAAGCCGGGCGTGCGCGATGGAGCCATCGGTGTCAAACGGCGTGGTCAAGGCTGCAGAAACACCAAACATTCCATTTTCCCCTTGGAAATTCAGTCTTGAAATCAGGACGGACACCGCGCCATGGACCAACATGTATCACTAACATGTTAGCACTTGCAATTGAAAAGACCGTGTGCTTTCCTTGCTGTGCAAACGACAAGAACGCTACGGTTCCGCGTGTTGTTCCGGGTCCGGCAAGGTTGCTTGCCGCACCCCAGGGCTTTGACACGAGGGGAAACCGTTGAAAATCATGGCTGGGGTCCGAGAAACGGGGCCTGGTTGTGGCAACTGGGAGGAACCACATGTCTATCAGCTTTTCACGACGTTTCGTGCTGTCCGCCGTCACCGCAACCGCCGTGGCGGGAATGGCCGCGGGCGCATTGGCGCAGGACAAGATAACCCTGCGCATGTCGACGCCGGCCACGGAAACCGATTTTCGCTCGGTCGGGCTGGCGACGATTTTCGCCGACGGGGTCAGCGATTTCGCGGTTTACGAGCCGCATTACAACGACACCCTGTTCAAGCAGGGCACCGAGCTTGTGGCGATTGCGCGCGGCAATCTGGACATGTCGATCACCTCGGCGCAGGAACTGGCGAAACTGATCCCCGAGTGGTCAATCTTTACCGCGGGCTACCTGATGCGCGGCCCCGAGCACCAGCGCAAGGTTTTCGAAAGCGACATCGGCAAGGAGATGTTTCAGCTGGTCGAGGACAAGCTGGGCGTCAAGCTGCTGTCGGTGATGTATTTCGGAACCCGCCAGTTGAACCTGCGCGGTGACAAGGTGATCAACACGCCGGAAGACCTGAAGGGCGTCAAGCTGCGGATGCCCGGCACCGATGCCTGGCAGTTCCTTGGCAAGGCGCTTGGGGCCGACCCGACGCCGATGGCCTTTACCGAGGTCTATACCGGCCTGCAGACCGGTGCCATAGACGGGCAGGACAACCCGCTACCGACCGACAAGGACAAGAAGTTCTACGAGGTGACCGACCAGATCGTCCTGACCGGCCACCTGGCCGACATGAACTTTCTCGCGTTTTCGAAGAGCGTCTGGGATGGCTTGACGCCCGAGCAGCAGGACGCGGTGATGAAGGCCGCCAAGGATGCCTCGGCCGCGATCACGCAATCCATTGTCGACAACGAAGCCGAGCTTGTTTCCTTCTTCGAGGGCGAGGGGCTGAAAGTCTACACGCCGGACGTCGATGCCTTCCGCACCCGGGTTCAGAAAATGTATCTGGAGTCGGATTTTTCCAAGGATTGGCCCGAGGGCATGCTCGAGCGGATCAATGCGGTTGAGTAAGTTCCTTTGATGCGCCCTGTTCTGAAATGGCTTCAGAAGGGTGCCGACAGCGTGGCGGTGGGGCTTCTCACCGCCATTTTTCTGTCGTTCATCCTGCAGATCGTCAGCCGCTACATCGTGGGAAAGCCCCTGGGCTGGACCCTGGAAGCCTGCCTGCTGGGCTGGTTGTGGCTTGTGTTCTGGTCGGCGGCCTTCACGCTGAAGGAAGACGACCACGTGCGTTTCACGATCTTGTATGACAACGCGCGGCCGGGGTTGAAAAAGGTCTACATCGTCGCGACCGCCATCTGCATCGCGGGCGCCCTGGCAATTTCGCTGCCGGCAACCTGGGATTTCGTCAGCTTCATGAAGATCGAGAAAACCTCGCTGTTGAAGGTGCGCTTTGATCTTGTGTTCGGGATCTACCTGATTTTCGCGGTCGCGCTGATTGCGCGCTACCTGTGGCGCATCGTCGGGGTGTTCACCGGCCGGGAAGGGGGCGCCCCGGAATGAGCGTCGCTTTCCTGCTCTGCCTCGCCATCCTTTTCGTTCTGTCCGCCTTTGGCGCGCCGATTGCGCTGGCGATGATCGTTGCGGCCATTTCCTACCTTGGCATGACCGGGCAGGACCTGGCGCTTGCCGCCGAACAGATCATGCAGGGGCTTTACAACAGTTTCATCCTGCTGGCGGTGCCGCTGTTCATCGTTGCCGCGAACATCATGAATGCCGGCACGATCTCGGACCGGTTGCTGAATTTCTGTGTCGCGGCGGTCGGGCGGTTTCGCGGCGGGCTGGGGCATGTGAATGTGGTGGCCAGCCTGATCTTTTCCGGCATGTCCGGCTCGGCCATCGCGGATGCGGCGGGGATCGGCAAGATCATCATCCAGATGATGACAAAGGACGGGCGCTACCCGATCGGGTTCGCCGCCGCCATAACCGCGGCTTCGGCAACGATCGGGCCGATCATCCCGCCGTCCATTCCGATGGTCATGTATGCGTTGGTGTCGGATACCTCTGTGGGCTACCTGTTTCTGGGCGGCATCATGCCGGGCCTGCTGATGGCGGCGGTGCTGATGGTCATGGTGGCGCGGATTTCGAGAAAGCGGGGCTTTGCCCTGGAAGACCCGACGCCGCTGCGCGAGCTGCCGCGCCTGACCGTCAACGCTTTCCCGGCGCTGATGATGCCGGTGATCCTGCTGTTTGGCATCTACGGTGGCGCAACGACGCCGACCGAAGCCGCCGCCGTCGCCGCAAGCTATGCGTTCATCCTTGCGGTGGTGTTCTACCGGGCCATCAGCCTGCGCGACACCTACCGGATCATGTCCGACAGCGCCCGCTCATCGGCGGCTGTCGGGTTGATCATCGGTGGCGCGCTGATCTTCAACTACATCGTTGCCAGCGAGAACATCCCCAATGCGGTCGCCGGATACATGCGCACGCTTGACCTGTCGCCGGTTGCCTTCCTGTTGATGGTCAACATCCTGCTCTTGCTGCTTGGCGCGGTGCTGGATGCCACCACCATCCTGCTGGTCATCATCCCGCTGTTCCTGCCGGCCGCGCGCGAGCTGGGGATTGACTTGGTGCATTTCGGCGTGATCGCCGTGGTCAACACGATGATCGGGCTGATCACGCCGCCTTACGGTGTTCTGCTGTTCGTCATCAACGCAACGACCGGCGCGCCGATGCAGGACATGGTCCGGGAAATCTGGCCGTTCATGCTGGCGCTTGTGCTGGCGCTCATGGCGATGACCTTCATGCCGTCCATCGTGCTGTGGCTGCCGCGGATGTTCGGATATGGCGGCTGACACGCCTTCGGGGCGCGGCCCGGTCTTGCGCGTCGGGTTGGTTGGCAAGGGTATATCCGGGTCTCTGACCCCGGCCATGCACGCGGCCGAAGGGCGGGCGCAGGGGCTGAACCTCCGCTACGACCTCATCGACACGGCAACCCCCGAACATCGCGGGCGGGGCCTGGCGGACATTGTCGGGGACGCGGTCCGGGACGGGTTCATCGGGCTGAACATCACCCACCCCTACAAGGAAGAGGTTGTCGGGGTTCTGGATACGATGTCGGCAGAGGTCCGAAGGCTTGGCGCGGCCAACACGCTGGCCTTTCGCAAAGGGTCGGTCATCGGCCACAACACCGACCACATGGGGTTCGTGCGCAGTTTCGAGCGCGCCCTTCGCGCCGGGCCCGGAGACCGCGTTCTGCTTCTGGGGGCCGGTGGCGCGGGATCGGCGGTGGCCTTTGGCCTGCTCGACCTTGGTGTGAAGAACCTGGTGATTCACGACAGGGCCAGGGGCCGTGCCGTGGCCTTGGCGCAAAAGCTTCTGGCGTGGGATCCGGCCTGGCAGGCCGACGTTCTGGATGACCCGCGGGACACCGGCAAGATCGGGCTGAGCGGGCTGGTCGACGCAACGCCAATGGGCATGCCAAGCCACCCCGGCACGGCATTCCCGCCGGCGTTGCTCAGACCCGACATGTGGGTCATGGACATCGTGTATTTTCCGCTGGAAACCGAGCTGTTGACACAGGCCCGCGCGGCGGGATGCCAAGTTGTGACCGGGGCCGGCATGGCCGTTTGGCAAGCGGTTCTTGCCTTTGGGCTGTTCACCGGAAAACCGGCCAGCGCGACCCGGATGCAAAGGGTCTTTGCCGGTCTCGCCCGGCAGAGGGGCGAACACGCCGCCCGACACGTCACCGCCGATCCGGGCAACAGAAAGCCGCGATGACCGGCAAAATGACATACCCCCGACCGCAGTGATGCGCCAAACTTGCCGGATTGCGCGCCGGGTCGCCAGACCACCGGCGATGGATGGCCAGCCGCTCAAACGCCTCGGATAACGCCCGCGCGCGGTTGTCTGCAAATGCCCGCCGCCAGATACAAGACCGGGGCTGTTTCTACCCGCTCGATGTCGTTCGCAGTGAGTATCATGGCCGGTCCCAAAAAGGGTAAAGGCGCGGGTTCGCCGCGCCTCATCCGTGTCATTCCTCCGAGTCGAACGCATGTGTTCCCGGGTTCGTTACCTCTGCCGGGATACCTCAGTCGGTCAAAAACCGGTGCAGACAATTCATCTTACCCGATTTCGCGGCTGAATGCAATGAAATCGGTGCATGGATCAAATGACCGAAACCCCCGATGCATAGACATAGGGGCGTTCGACATTATCGGTTGCGTTGTCGCGCAGGCGCCAGATTCCGAAAATGTCATCAGATAGTTCCGGGGCAACCACATAGCCGTGAAACAGGCGCGACACGGTGTTTTCCGTGATCGTCAGCCGCGGCCCTCGATAGCCGAACTGGAAAATCCCGAATTGCGGTGTCGCGATATCCGGATCGGGCGAAAAACCGACGGGCCCAGAGATGCAGTTCTGCCCGACGGAAACGCTGTCAACATGGCCCAGGTAAATGCCATGGCCGCGCGATCGCCCGGTCATCGGCAGGACGCTGATGACATTGCCTTCGATGCGCGTGCGTTGCACCCGGTTGGCCGGCGCGCGCTGGCGCCAGTCCGGCGGCAGCCTGTCGCCGCGCGAACTGGCGGCCACGCGGATGCCGTCACTGGCGCCGGCGATGCGGTTGTCGAGCACATGGGCTTCGCCGACACGCGACCCGGCGATCACGATGCCTTGCGCCATGAAGGCGCTCGGGGCAAACGCCAGCACGCCGGCCGGGATCAGTCTCATCATCCTGCTGCCGATACGCGCGCGCCCGTTTCGGTTGCGCACCGCCGCAAGGATGGCGTTGTGCAGGTGCTGGCGCAGCTCATCCACGCTGGAAATGCTGCTTTGCCGGTTGCGCTCAAGCGCCCGGTTCAGCCGGACGGCAACCTCGGGCAGCACATCGGCCGTCACCGAGCCGCGGCCGTTTGGCGGCCGGAACGACTGGCGCGCCCTTGCATCGAACAGGCCGCGCAACGGCACGCTGGTGCCGTCCTGCCCGCCGCGCGACGCCAGAAAGACATTGCCCGAAAACAGTCGGCTGCCCTGGAACGTCACGATATCGCGCCGAAGGCGGTTGACCAGAACCGGGTCGGCCAGGATGCGCGCCCGCACCCCGTCGGCGCTCACCTGCACCGGCGACAGCGTGTTGTTTTGCACAACCGCGCGCCCGGCCCCGATGATCTGGATGCCGATCTGCGATTGCCCGACCTTCAAGGTGCAGTCGCGCACCAGAACCTGCGGATTGCCGGCCGTGTTCAGCGTCGATATGCAGGCCGCCCGCCGGTCAAGCCCGGCCCGGCAGCGCGCGCGCAGGCGTTCGAACGACATGTCGCCGCAGTCAACCGCCGTGACCGCGCCAAGGCGGCCGTTTCGCTGGTCGACACGATCGACGCCGGTCGGCCCGCCGTTCACCGAAAGGTCCGTCACCCGGACCGATTTGCAGCCCCGAAACAGCAATGCCGGCTCGGTTCCCGAAACGCTGATGACGGTTTGCGGCCCGGTGCCTTCCACGCTCACATGGCCGAGATTTTCGAACAGGACACGCTCGCTCAGTTGAAAGAACCCGGCGCGCAGACAAAGGCGCACCGACTGGCCCGGCGGTATCTTGGCGACGGCGTTGACCAGTTCGGTCGCGTTGCCGACAACGATGGTGCACAGCCCGGCCGAGCTGCGCTGGCACAGCGCCTCGAGCGCGTCCTGCACGGTGTCGGCGCCAAGGTTGCAGGCATCGTCATCAAAGCCGATGTCCTCGGCTTCAAGGCAGGTGAGCGTCGGAAACTCGGCGCGCAGGTCAACGATGTTGATCAACGCGCCGTCGTTCAATTCGGCCAGCGCAAGCGGTGCGCGGCGAAAGCCCCAGCCCATGGGCGGGATCGGCTGCTCGGGGTCGTCGGCGGGGAAGGGGGCCCAGGCAATACCGCCGGTGGCGGCGCGCGCTTCGAACACCCAATAGTCGCCTTCGCGGTAGGTTCCGGGCGAAAACTCGACCTGGATGCCGCGCTCAAGAACGATCGGACCGCCGGTCAGCGGCAGCCCAAGGCTGCTGTTGGTGGTGTGATCCCACCGGCGCACCATGGGCCGGACCATCTGGTCAAAACCGCCCACACCCGGGGCAAATGTCGCGATGCCATCGGTCAGGGTCAACCGGTGCAGGCTGCCGCTGCGGGCATTGAACCGGTCGGCGGCGTCATGGATTTCCACCCAGCCGCCGCTGACAAACCCGAGCGCCTCGTCGTCGATGGCGCCTTGCAGAACGAACTCGCCTTCCGCGTTGCGCACCAGCGCGGCTTCGACCGATGCGTTTTCGCGCGACCAGACGAAACGCGCCGTGGCACGGGTGCCGCCGCGAATGATCTGCACCCGGTAAAGCTGGTTTTCCTGGCTGAGATAGCCGGCTTCGGGCGGGATCAGGCAATCGCTGTCATCCGGCAGTTCACCGGGGGGGACGGTGCCTGCCGCCATGATTCCGGTGCCCGGCCCCCAGCCGTCAAGCGCCGGGATCTTGCCGCAATGGGCCTGCGCGATCAACTGGTCGCGCTCGGCCTGGCCAAGCGCGACCGGTTCGAGCCCGACGCGCCATGCGGCCTTGATCCGGGTCGCGGTGTCGATGCCGCCAAGCGCCGGGTCGGCCAGCCGGCTGTCAAGCTGCGCGCTGACATGGCGCCGGGTCGCTTCGACATAGACCAGCACGGTGTCGCCATCGTCCGCGGCTTCGGTGATCGGGGCAACGCTGACATCGCCGCCCTGATCCTCGTAGTCCACAACGGCCGCGTTTTCGACCATCGCGCCGTCCAGGTAATACCGCCCCGCCCCGATCCGGAACCCGCCCGCGCCCGGCGTGATGGCAAACCCGCCCTCACCCTTTGGCGTGCCGGCCCGGCCGATAATATCGGCCAGCGCGGTTTCGCTTCGGTAGAGCTGGATCTCGACGCCTTCGTTCCAGTCGGCATCCGACAACGGGCGCCCTTGTTCGATCAGGACACCGGCGTAATGCCGGGCAATGGCATTGGGGGCGGTCCAGCGTGAAAAGTCGCCATTCATGGGTTTATCCTCGCGAGTTGGTATTCAAGAATTTCAGGTTTCATGGAAAATCCCCGCTGCATGTCCGAACCGCAGAAAGTCGTCGATCGACCGGCGAATATTGTCGTGACGGGCCTGGTTCGCGGCCCGGTTGTAGGCGCCCATTTCGCCGCCGTTCTCGGCGCCGCGCAGGATGGCGTCCCCGACCGAAGCCGACAGCGCCATGTAGTGCGCATCGACATACCGGGTGCTTTCGAACTGCGGTTCGGGCGATGACACGCAGCGATAGAGACGCGGCGTCTGGCTGGCGGCGGGGACATAGGAAAACCGGATGCAGCCGATCTGGCGGTAGTCGGCCAGAACCGCCGGGTCGGTGCGCCCGGCAAAGATCGTGTCGGCGCTCGCCAACCGGTCGTCGGCCGTGATTTCCACGCCGATC
>JALSJL010000451.1 GCA_026989405.1 Marinosulfonomonas sp.
ATCGTTGTGCTCGATATGACGATATGGCTTGTAGCCGGCATCGTCGCGCGCCTGGCTGTATACAGTCAGGTGGTCGGTTTCGGCATCCCAGTTGTTGCCCGGGATGGCGCTGTGATTGCTGCGCACGGCGTAAAACGGTGACATGCCGTCGCGATACTGGTCTTCGACCCAGATCTTGGACGTGTTCTTGCCATCGGTCATCAGCACGACAACCTTCTTGCTGCGCGGCCGGGTGTAGGAAAACGGCCGGCCGATGAATGCCGTCGAAATCAGGCCATAGTTGTTGGCCAGATTGGTGACAGCCGGCGCGAATTCCGGTGCCAGGAAGGCGGCGCCCCATTTCATGGCAAGGTCGATCGACGTGTTGCCGTTGGCATACAGCTTGTCGATCTCGTTCTCGAGATCCTGATAGTCGTTCTCGTAAAGATGAACGGCCCGGTCACTGTAGGGTTGCCCGGTCCAGGGGTTTGTGCCGGTATTGGGCTGGCACTCGCGGATCTGGTCCCGCGCGCCTTTTTGGGAATTGCCGCCATATCCGGTCCAGAAATCAAGCTGTGTCGAGCGTTTCACGTTCGGGGTCGGATCGGGCAATGCCAGCGGATCGGCCACCTGAGGGTCAAGCTCGACGGGAATGACGTTGTAGTCGGCTGCATCCATATCGACGCAGCTGGAATTCGTGTGTTCCTGGGTGACGTTGAACTGTTCGATGATGTCTTCGCCAAGCATCACCTGGTGGTTGTAGGGCACCATCGAGATGGAAACGGTGTCTTCTTCCACGACGCAATTGTTGTCGAACGGCTGTTCGGCATCCGGGTCGCACTGCATCAGATAGACGAATTCCTTTGCCGCAGCTTTCAGCACGTTGATCTTCGTGCCCCCGCTCGCGGCGCTTGCCGCCATCGAACCGGATACGTCGACAACCAGTGAAATCTCGACATCTGTCAGGCTTTCTTCAGCCTGTCCGCCCGCCGGAGCGTGCAGGGAATAGACGCCCAGCATGTTCATGAAATAGGAATTGACCGCCATTTCGGCAGATGCGTTGACCATTTTGGAGGTCGGCGTCTCGACGACGTTGATGCCGGTCACGAACTGCCCCAGCCCGGCCTTGTCGAAATAGTCCTGCACGACCTCTTCCGAATTCAGCGTCTGCTCAAGGCTGGCGCCCGCAAGAACCGCCCGGTCAAGCGTTGCCTGCAACCTGGCGCGGTGGGTTTCCGAGCGCATCAGATCAACGGACATCCCGGCAATCATGAGCATCATGATCAGCAAGAACAGCGAGAAAATGATCAGGGATCCGTCTTCGTCGCGCCAGAATTGCCGGTTTGCCGCGGCGCGCCGCGCCCCGGTTTGAATATCGGTCTTGGTTTTCGTCACTATTCTTGCAGACATCTCACACCTATGAAGTTGGCCAGATATCGCGCAAAATGCGCAAGGGCAGCCTGACTCAAAATTCAACAGACTATTTCAACTGAAACTATGGCAATAGTTGGGCGAAATACGTTCATATGGGCGTGGTTGGCCTGCATGGAATTCAATGGCTGCATTTGGAAGGCAGTGTTTCCTTGCTGTCGACAAAGGGTGGCGCAACCACCTGCCGCATGGTCGGCTGTCGCGAAAATACATCTTGGATTAATACAAATTCTGCTTTTCTGTCGGTGAATGGCCAGTGATTCGCCCTGTGGCAGAAGGAAATTGTCATGTCATCGCATAAAGAACCAAGTTTTCGTCAATCGGTTGATCTCATGTTCAACCGTGCAGTCGCACTGATGGACCTGCCGCCGGGGCTGGAAGAAAAGATCCGGGTCTGCAATGCGACCTATACGGTCCGGTTCGGGGTCAGGCTCAGGGGACATATAAAGACCTTCGTTGGCTACCGGTCGGTGCATTCCGAACATATGGAGCCGGTCAAGGGCGGCATTCGGTATTCTCTGGGGGTGAATCAGGATGAGGTCGAGGCGCTCGCGGCGCTGATGACCTACAAATGCGCCCTGGTCGAGGCCCCGTTCGGTGGCTCCAAGGGCGGGTTGTGCATCGATCCGCGCGAATATGACGAGCACGAGCTGGAACAGATCACCCGCCGGTTCGCCTATGAACTGGCCAAGCGCGACCTGATCAATCCCAGCCAGAATGTGCCGGCCCCCGACATGGGCACCGGCGAGCGGGAAATGGCGTGGATCGCGGATCAGTATGCGCGCATGAACACAACCGATATCAACGCGCGCGCCTGCGTCACCGGCAAGCCCATTGGCGCCGGCGGGATCGCCGGGCGGGTCGAGGCAACAGGGCGGGGTGTCCAATACGCCCTGCGCGAATTTTTCCGCCATCCCGAGGGGGTGAAGAAGGCGGGCCTCACGGGCAAGCTGGACGGCAAGCGGGTGATCGTCCAGGGTCTCGGCAACGTGGGCTATCACGCCGCCAAGTTCCTTTCGGAGGAGGATGGCGCGAAGATCACCGGGATCATTGAGCGTGACGGCGCATTGCTCGACGACAACGGGATCGATGTCGAGGCGGTTCATCAATGGATCGTCAAGCACGGCGGGCTGACCGGCTACCCGGATGCATTGCATGTCGCTGAAGGCGCGGAAGTGTTGCAAAACGAATGTGACATCCTCATCCCCGCGGCCCTGGAAGGTGTGATCAACATGGCAAATGCCGCCGGGATCAAGGCCGCGATGATTATCGAGGCGGCAAATGGTCCGGTGACCGCGGGTGCCGATGATATCCTGCGCGAAAAGGGCGTGGTGATCATCCCGGACCTTTATGCCAATGCCGGCGGTGTCACGGTGTCCTATTTCGAATGGGTCAAGAACCTCAGCCACATTCGGTTCGGCCGCCTGCAGCGCCGCCAGGAAGAGGCGCGCCACCAGCTCGTGGTGGATGAGCTTGAACGGCTCGACAAGTATCTGGGGGACGCCTGGACCATGACGCCGGATTTCAAAGAGAAGTATTTGCGTGGCGCGGATGAACTGGAACTGGTCCGCTCGGGGCTGGACGACACGATGCGCGAGGCTTACCAGTCGATGCACGAGGTCTGGCATTCGCGCGAAGACGTGCCGGATCTGCGCATGGCGGGGTATCTGGTGGCAATTGATCGCGTGGCCCGCAGTTATCGGGCCAAGGGGCTCTGAGGCCGGCTCGCCCCCGGCGCGGGCGGGCAATCTGCCTGTGGGTGCAGAGCACAATGGGGGGAAGAGATGCGATATTCGGGCTTCAAGGTGCTGGTGCAGGGCCTGACCGGCAACCGCGGATGGGCGCCCGTATGGCGCACGCCTGATCCCCGACCCGCGTATGACATCGTTATCATTGGCGGCGGCGGGCACGGCCTTTCCACTGCCTTCTACCTGGCGAAAACCCACGGGCTGCGCAATATTGCCGTGCTGGAAAAGGGATACCTGGGCGGCGGCAACATCGGGCGCAACACCACCATCGTGCGGGCCGATTACAGCCTGCCGGGAAACTCGGAATTCTATTCGCATTCGTTGAAACTGTGGGAAGGGCTTGAGCGTGAGCTGAATTTCAACGTGATGCACTCGCAGCGCGGCGTGATCCGGCTTTTCCATTCCGACGGTCAGCGCGATCACTATGTCTTCGCCGGGAACGCCATTGCCAACCGCGGCGACGGCGCCGAATTACTGGATCAGGATGGCCTGCGCAGGCTGGTGCCCTATCTGGACTATGACAACGCGCGCTTTCCGATCCTGGGCGGGCTCTTGCATCGGCGCGGCGGGACCGCGCGCCACGATGCGGTCGCCTGGGGTTATGCGCGCGGCGCCGATGGCCTGGGGGTCGATCTTGTGCAGAATTGCGAAGTGACGGGCATTGATATCCGCAACGGAGCCGTTACAGGCGTGCAGACCGGTCGCGGCCCGATCCGTGCCAGGAAGGTCGCAATCGTCGTTGCCGGCCGCTCAAGCCAGGTGGCTGCGATGGCCGGGCTGCGCCTGCCGATCGAAAGCCACGTGTTGCAGGCGTTTGTGACCGAGGGTCTCAAACCCGTGGTCAACCATGTCATCAGTTTCGGGATGGGCCATTTCTACATCAGCCAGTCCGACAAGGGCGGGCTGGTATTCGGCGGCGATCTCGACTTCTATGCCTCCTATGCCCAGCGCGGAAACCTTGCGCGCCAGGAGCAGGTGATGGAAGCCGCAATGACGCTGATGCCGATGATCGGAAAGGCGCGCGTGTTGCGAAGCTGGGGCGGGATCATGGACATGACACCGGACGGTTCACCGATCATTGACAAGACCCCGGTGGACGGGCTTTTTCTCAATGCCGGCTGGTGTTACGGCGGGTTCAAGGCCGTGCCGGCGTCGGGCGAGGCTTTCGCGCATCTGATTGCGACGGGCCGTCCGCATCCGGTGGCCAGGCGCTTTCGGCTGGATCGGTTCCGTTCCGGCCACCTGATCGATGAAGAAGGCGCAGGCAGCCAACACAACCTGCACTGAGAAAACGGGGGGACGACATGCGGATCAAATGCCCTCTTTGTGGCGAGCGTGACCTGAGGGAATTCACCTATCGCGGCGCAGCCCTGCCACGCCCCGCACCCGATGCGCCGGACGAGGCATGGGACGCCTATCTGCACTTGCGCGACAACCCGGCAGGGCCCACGCGCGATCTGTGGCACCACCGGGCCGGCTGTTCGGCATGGCTGGTTGTGCGGCGCGACACGGCGACCCATGAAATTTTTGGCGTCGAACTGGCCACGCGTTCGCGGGCAGTGCGGGCATGAGGGTTGACGGCAGGGGGCTGGTCGACAGAACCCGCCCGGTGCGGTTTTCTTTTGATGGTCGTTTTTACGAGGGTTATCAGGGCGACACGCTGGCTTCGGCGCTTTTGGCCAACGGCGTCCGTCTGTTTGGACGCTCGTTCAAGTATCATCGGCCCCGTGGCGTGTTCACGGCTGGCTCGGAAGAACCCAATGCGCTGGTCACCGTCGGGCGCGGCGCCGAGCAGACACCGAATATCCGCGCCACCGTGCAGGAAATTTTCGCGGGCCTGGAGGCGCGCAGCCAGAACCGCTGGCCGAGCCTGAAATACGACCTGCTGGCTGCAAACGATGTGTTGTCGCCGTTTCTGTCGGCCGGGTTCTACTACAAGACCTTCATGTGGCCGCGATCTTTCTGGGAAAAGCTGTATGAACCGCTGATCCGGCGCGCCGCCGGTCTGGGTGCGCTTTCGGGGGCGCCCGATCGCGGGGTATATGACACCGCCTGGGCGAATTGCGATGTGCTGGTGGTCGGGGCCGGCCCGGCCGGGTTGAGCGCGGCCCTGACGGCCGCCCGGTCGGGTCTGGATGTCCTGCTGGTTGATGAAAACCCGGCCCCGGGCGGTCGGCTGACCGGCGAAGACGAATTGATCGACGGCGCTCCGGCAACCGATTGGGTGGCCGATGTCGCCGCACAGCTTGCCGGCCTGAAAAACGTGCGCGTCATGTGCCGCACAACAGTGACCGGTGTCTTCGACCACGGCACGTTCAGCGCGTTGCAACGCAGCGCAACGCATGTGCCCGACCCGGGAGATGCTCCGCTTGAAGTGTTCTGGCGGATCGTGGCAAAGGCCTGCGTTCTGTGCACCGGCGCCCTTGAACGGCCAATCGCATTTCCGGGAAATGACCGGCCAGGGGTGATGCTGGCCGGCGCAGTGCGCCGCTATCTGCACCAATATGGCGTGGCCGCCGGCACGCGTGTCGCGGTTTTCACCAACAGCGATGATGGCCGGAAAACTGCCGATGATCTGCGGGCAGCGGGCGTGGATGTGGTTGCGCTGGTTGAAACGCGCGCCGGCGTCAAGCCCGGCCCGGACCATCCGACGTTCGTCGGCAGCACGGTCACGGCGACCCGGGGGCGGCTTGGGCTGCGTGAAATACGGGTTGAGGGGGCAGGCGGTTCCCAATGGATCAAGGCCGATTGTCTTGCCGTGTCCGGCGGCTGGAACCCGACCCTTCACCTGGCCAGTCACACGGGCGCGCGCCCGGTCTGGAATGCGGCCATCGCGTCTTTCGTCCCGTCGCCGGGCGCGTTGCTCGGATTTGAGGTCGCCGGGGCTGCGGCCGGCGTATTTTCAACAAAAGGCGCCATAAAATCAGGGCGCTACCGGGCAAAGCTGATCCTTGAAGGGCTGGGCGCGAAGGTGCCGCGACAAGGCAGCGTCGAGGCGGATGACACCCCGCCCTCGGCGGTTGCATTCTGGCAGGTTCCCGCCAAGGGGCGGGCCTGGATCGATCTGCAAAACGATGTGACCGTGAAAGACGTTGAACTGGCCGCGCGTGAAAACTACGCATCGGCCGAGCACATGAAACGCTACACGACTCTGGGCATGGCGCCGGACCAGGGGAAAAGCTCGAATGTGCTGGCGATGGCGGTGCTTGCCGCGCAAACCGGCCGGTCGATCGCGCAAACCGGCACGACAACCTTTCGCCCGCCCTACAGCCCGGTCGCAATTGGCGCGATGGGTGCGAATGGCAAGGGCAGGCGGTTTGCGGCGGAACGCCTCACGCCCAGCCATCAGGCCGCGCTTGATCGGGGCGCGCCGATGGTTGAGGTGGGGCTGTGGTTGCGCCCGTCCTACTTCCCGCGCACCGGTGAGACAACGTGGCGCCAAAGCTGTGACCGCGAGGTGGCGATGGTGCGAAAGGCTGTCGGTGTCAGCGATGTCTCAACGCTCGGAAAGATCGAGGTTCACGGCAAAAACGCCGCGCAATTCCTTGATTTCGTTTACACAAACAAGATGTCCAGCCTGAAGGTCGGGCGCGCCAGATATGGTTTGATGCTGCGCGAAGACGGGTTTGTCATGGACGACGGCACCTGCGCGCGGATCGGGCGCGACAGATATGTCCTGACCACGACGACCGCTGCCGCAGGTGCGGTGATGGCCCATCTGGAATTTGTCCAGCAGGTGCTCCGGCCAGACTGGGACCTGCGCCTTTTGTCGGCCACCGACCATTGGGCGCAATTGGCGGTGACCGGCCCGGCTGCGCTTGAGACGGTCAACCACCTTCTGGATCAGCCGATTTCGCGCGAGGAACTGCCCTTCATGGGGCACCGGCAAGCGCAAATCGGCGGAGTTGACGGGCGGATCTTTCGCATATCGTTCAGCGGAGAGCTGGGGTTTGAACTGGCAGTGCCGGCGCGTTTCGGAGACAGCCTGTTCAGGTTGGCGGTTGCCCATGCGGAAACACTTGGCGGGGGCGCCTACGGGATGGAAGCGCTGAATGTGCTGCGCCTGGAAAAGGGGTTTTTGACCCACGCCGAGATCAATGGCCGCGTCACGGCGGACGATCTGGGGCTTGGCCGCATGCTGTCACCGGACAAGGACTTTGTGGGCAAGCGCATGGCGACCCGTCCGGGGTTGGTGGCGGCCAGGCGTGAACAGCTTGTCGGGCTGCGACCGGTCGGTGCCGTCAAAGCGCTTTCAGCCGGGGCGCGGCTGTTCGAGCCGGGCGCCGGGATCTGCCACGAAAACATGCAGGGGGCGGTGACGAGCGCGGCGTTTTCACCGACGCTCGGCCATTTCATCGGGCTGGCCCTGTTGGAAGGCGGGCGCAACCGGATGGGTGAGACCATCCGGGTTCTTGAGCGTTTGCGCGGGCTGGATACCCTGTGCGAAGTTGTCAGCCCGGTATTTTTCGATCCGGACGGGGGGCGAATGCGTGGTTGACCTGATTGCCAGACTGCCCGGCGCCGAAATTGACGCCCATTCCGAGGGCGATTGCGTGCTCGGCCTGCCGGAACCCGGTGCGCTGACCTGGGTTTCGGCCGAACCTGGCCAGGAAAAGCCCGTGGGCAAAGCCCTGCAGGACGCGCTTGGGCTGGGCTGGCCGCGGCCGGGGCGTGTGCTGAGCAACGCGCAGGCCCGTATCGCCTGGTTTGGCGACAGACAGGCTTTGGTCATGGGGCCGGCCCTGAAAAGCCTGGCCGGCGCCGCAGTCGTCGACCAATCCGACGGCTGGCTGCTGATGCGTGTGGAAGGCGCCGGTGCGCGCGACATGTTGATGCGGCTTCTGCCGCTGGACTTGCGCGCCGCATCTTTTGGCCCCGGGCACGTCGCCCGCTCACTGGCGGGTCACGTCCCGGTTATTGTTCTGGGGCGCAGGGGCGGTGCTTTTGACCTGCTGGCGCCTCGATCCATGGCAAGAACGACACATGGGGATCTGGTGCGGGCGATGAAAACCCGCCTGGCCCTGAGGGCACTGGACGCCTGAACCCTGTCGGCGCGGATGCCGCCGTATTCCTCGCACCACGGCCCGGACGTCGGCACGGTGCCCGCGGGTCGGGCTGGACTTCGCGCGTCTTGCGGCCGATATTGGCACCCATGAGTCTGCCCCCCGGATTTCTTGACGAATTGCGCACCAGAACCAGCCTTGCGCAGGTTGCCGGTCGCAAATTGACATGGGACCAGCGAAAGTCGAACCAGGGCAAGGGCGACATGTGGGCGCCGTGCCCGTTTCACCAGGAAAAGACCGCCAGTTTCCACGTTGATGACCGCCAGGGGTTCTATTACTGCTTTGGCTGCCACGCCAAGGGGGACGCGATCACTTTCGTGCGCGAAACCGAAAATGTCGGGTTCATGGAAGCCGTCGAAATACTGGCGCGTGAAGCCGGCATGGAGGTTCCGGCCCGCGACCCGGCGGCCAAGGTCAAGGCAGACCGGCGCGGGCAACTGGCCGAGGTCATGGAAGCGGCGGTTCAGTATTTTCGCCTGCAGCTCAAGACCGCGTCGGGCGGGCGCGCGCGCGATTATCTGCAAGGGCGGGGGCTGGACGAGGCCGCGCAGGCCCGCTGGGATATCGGGTTTGCGCCGGATGCGCGTCAGGCCCTGTGGGCCCATCTGACAGGCAAGGGCATACCCGGCGAACTGATCATCGCGGCCGGGTTGGCGGCAGAACCCGACAATGGCGGCGCGCCCTATGACAGATTTCGCGACAGGATCATCTTTCCGATCCGCGATGCCCGCGGTCGGGCCATCGGGCTGGGCGGCCGGGCGATGTCGCCCGAAGCGCGCGCCAAATATTACAACTCGCCGGAAACGGAATTGTTCGACAAGGGCCGCACCCTGTTCAACCTGCAACGCGCAAGAGAGGCGTCAGGCAAGGGCCAGACCCTGATCGTGGCCGAAGGCTACATGGACGTGATCGCGCTGGCCGAAGCAGGGTTTGCGGCATCTGTCGCGCCACTGGGCACCGCCATTACCGAGCACCAGCTGGCGATGCTCTGGCGCATCCACCCCGAACCCGTGGTGGCGCTTGATGGCGACGCGGCCGGGCTGAAGGCCGCGATGCGTCTGATCGACCTGGCGTTGCCGCTGCTTGAAGCGGGAAAATCGCTTCGTTTTGCCCTCATGCCCGAAGGGATGGACCCGGATGACCTGATCCGCGCCAACGGTGCGGGCGCCATGCAGAAACAACTGGATGGCGCGATCCCCATGGTCCAGCTGCTTTGGCGCCGGGAAACCGAAGGCAAGGTGTTCGACAGCCCCGAACGCCGCGCGGCGCTGGACAAATCCCTGCGCGATGCCTTGCTCAGGATCACGGATCGCTCGCTTCGCAGCCACTACGGCAGCGCCATCAATGAACTGCGCCGCGAGCTTTTCAGGCCGGCCGGCAGCCGACGCGTGAAACCGTCCGGCAACCGGTCGGGCAGTTGGAAAAACGGGCGCTTCAAGGCAGCCCCGGCCGAGCCGCTGCCGCAGACCCGCGGATCCTATCTGGCCTCGGCGTCCGGGGCGCCGGATGGACGATTGCGCGAAGCCGTGATTCTTGCCGTTCTGGTGGCCAACCCGCCGATCATCGACGGATTTGTCGGGGCGCTTGAAGCACAGGAATTCACGGTTCCCGAACACCGTGCGATCCAGCAGGCCCTGTTGCGCCATTCGGACG
>JALSJL010000452.1 GCA_026989405.1 Marinosulfonomonas sp.
GTCAGCCCGGTTGACAGATGAACCGTGGCCTCACAAGAGAACTCGCTGGCATTCCTGGAAAACACAACCACGGCGTCAGTTGGCCGTTGTGCAAACTTCGCGACGACGTCATCAAGCTCGCTCTTGACATGAGATTGCAGAGCTTCGCCAATATCGATGTGCTTACCGGTGACTTGATACCGCATCGTGCCTCCTGATTTGGTTTGAGTGTGGACATGATCCCGACCAGACACCGCCCGGCCGTCCCAGTCTATTCGATTTGGTCCGCAGATACTCCGAGACAAGCCGCATTGGCTCGGTTTCGTTTGATCTGTCAGCAAGATCAGTCATTGGCCCCATTTGGCGACGACTCGGGTGCCCCTGTCAACTGCAAGACGAAAGAAACCGCAATCAGTTGAAACGAAAGCTCTGGCCAAGGTAGACCCGGCGCACGGCTTCGTTCTCTACGACTTCTTCGGCTGTTCCGCTCATCAGCACCTGCCCATCGTGCAAAATATAGGCTCGGTCGAGTATTTCGAGCGTCTCGCGCACGTTGTGGTCGGTGATCAAGACACCGATACCCCGAGTCTTGAGGTCAGCGACAAGCGCGCGAATTTCGCCGACCGCAATCGGGTCGACTCCGGCAAATGGCTCATCAAGCAGGACATACCGCGGATTTGACGCAAGGCAGCGCGCGATTTCCACGCGCCGGCGTTCGCCACCAGACAGGGCAAGCGCAGAGGCCCGCCGCAAATGGCTGATCGCGAATTCGGAAAGCAGGTCTTCCAGTCTTTCGCGCCGCAGGACCTTGTCGGACTCGGAGATTTCCAGAATGGCCATTATGTTGTCTTCGACATTCATGCCGCGAAAAATGGACATCTCCTGCGGCAGATAGCCGATCCCCAGTTTCGCCCGGCGATACATGGGCAATAGCGTCACGTCGCGCCCGTCCAGGACAACCTGTCCACCCTCGGGAATGACAAGCCCCGCGATCGAATAGAAACAGGTCGTCTTGCCAGAGCCGTTCGGGCCGAGCAGCGCGACCACTTCACCGCGTGCAAGCGTCATGCTGACATCGCGGATGACAAGCCGTTTGCGATAGCTTTTTCGCAGGTTGCTGATCTGAAGCCCGCCGCCGCCGTCGGTTATCGTCAGTTCGGTCATGGGTTGCCCTGTGGCTGAAGGATCGTCTTCACGCGCCCTTCCAGGTTTGCCTTTCCGGTATTCAGGTCAACGATCATCCGCTCGGCCGACAGGGCATTGGCGCCCTGCGTCAGGATCACGTTTCCGCGCAGGGTGATTATGCCGGTTTCGACGGAATACTCGGCTTCCTGCGCTTCGACGGCCTCGCTGCCATTTACCAGCGTAACACCGCCCGATGCCAACAGCCGGGAAATCTGCCCGGTGGCCTGACCTTCGGGCGCGCTGTATTCCACCCGGACCTTGCCGGCGGCCAGACGCATGTCGCCCTGACCGATCAGCACATTGCCCACGAACATGGCCGCCCCGTCGGCCTGATCAATCGACAGCTGGTCAGCCGTTATCTCGATTGGAAGAGAACTGTCATGTTGCAGCCCGCCGAACGCGACCTGCGCTCCCTGGGCATATGCGGCGAGCGCCGCCAGGCCAACAGCCAGTGCAATACCGAGCAAGCGTATCAATTTCATGTCCAGAACTTCCATCTACTGCTGGGGAAGGTATACCAGTTTCACGCCATCTTGAAATATCAGTTCATATGACGGATCGCCCTGATCAGGCGATTGTTGCCGCAACACCATCTTTCCCGCCGTGATTTCACCAAGCGGCCCGGATGCGGAAACCGGCGAGTTTGCGGCAACCTCACGGGTGTCGGCGTTGGCGATGATCGAGTCGGTCTGAATGACATACCCGGTCGAAGTCTGCAGCCTTACGCCCTCTTCGAGCGCTGCCATTCGGTTGACGGCATTGAACCACCCCGACTTTGCCGTGATCTCCAGGCGCAATCCTTTTGGTGTCTCGATCACCGCCTTCAGCGCGTCTGCGGCGATACCCTCGTCATCGCCGTCAAGCGGGGCGGCCGATTCTGCGGCCAGCGTGATGGCCATTCCGTCATCATTCACCGCCGAGTATGTCGGGTTGCCGATCCGCTGTTCGCGGGCGATCTTTTCGGCAGCAGCGCGAGCAAACGGCAGGGCCCCGTTCGGGTCGATCACGCGTGAGAAAAGGAAAAGCGTCGAGAGAATTGCAAGTGCAGCGATCGGCAGCAATATCTTCAGCCAGGCAATCAGCCGGGAATAGGTGTTGTCATGGGTTGCCATGGGTCACACGGCACCTGCGCGAAGACAGTCATGGATTTTCAACAGCCCGCAGGCCCGGCCGTCCCCGTCCGGGTCGACCACGAACAGGCAGGTGATCTTCATTTCGTCCATGTGCGCGACGGCTTCGGCGGCAAGGGCGTCGGGCGGAATTGTCTTGGGGCCGGCCGTCATGACCTGCCGTGCCGACAGGTCCAGCAGGCCGTCCATGTTCCGGCGAAGGTCACCATCGGTGATGATCCCGGACAGGGCGCCGTCCGCATCGGTTATCCCGACAACGCCAAAGCCTTTTTGCGTCATGGTCAGCAAGACGTCACCCATTCCGGTATCACCCGCAACCAGCGGCAGATCGGTATGCATCAGGTCGCGGACTTTCATCAGGCGGGCACCCAGCTTGCCCCCCGGATGGAAATCGCGAAATCGCTCCGGGGTAATGCTGAGGTTTTCCATCAGCGCGACGGCAAGCGCATCGCCAAGGGCCAGCGTCATGGTTGTCGAGGTGGTCGGTGCAAGACCCATCGGGCAGGCTTCTTTGGCTGTCGGCAGAACGATCGCGACGTCGGATTGCTGCAACAAGGTGCTGTCGGCTCTGCCGGCCACTCCGATCATCGGAATGCCAAATCGCCGTGTGTAGGCAATGATGTCTGCCAGTTCCGGCGTCTCGCCCGAGTTGGACAGCACAAGCGCGACGTCATCGCGCGTCAGCATGCCCAGATCGCCATGGCTTGCCTCGGCCGGATGAACGAAGAAGGCCGGCGTTCCGGTGCTGGCCAGGGTGGCCGCGATTTTTCTTGCGACATGCCCGGATTTGCCCATGCCTGAAACAATGACCCTGCCTTTGGATGCCTGCATCAGCTCTACAGCTTCGCAGAAACTGTCGCCCAGAGTATCGGACAGCAAGACCAATGCGCGGGCCTCATCGGAGATGACGCGCTTTCCGGCTGCCAGAATGTCCTTGTGGTTCATCACGATTTTCCGCGGTCTGGGCATCAGTGGGCAAAGATGTCGGTTTCCGGCCATCCCGCCAGATCAAGGCGCGCGCGCGTTGGCAGAAAGTCAAAACAGGCCTGCGCCATTTCGGTTCGATCTTCGCGGGCCAGCCGCGCATCAAGCACTTCTTTGAGCCGGTGCAGATACAAGACATCGCTGGCAGCGTAGCCAAGTTGCGCTTCGGTCAGGGTGTCGGCACCCCAGTCGCTCATTTGCTGCTGCTTGGAGATGTCGACCGAAAGCAGTTCATCAAGCAGGTTTTTCAGCCCATGGCGGTCGGTATAGGTGCGCACGAGTTTCGAGGCAATCTTGGTGCAGTAGACCGGGGCCGTTTCAACGCCGAATGCCTTCAGAAGAACAGCAATATCAAACCGGCCAAAATGGAACAGCTTCAGAACATCGGGGTTTGCCAGCAGCGCGCTCAGGTTTGGCGCGTCGGTCTGGCCCTTTTCGATCTGAACAAGATGGGCATTGCCATCGCCCGAAGACAGTTGGACCAGGCACAGCCGGTCACGGTGCGGGTTAAGCCCCATGGTCTCGCAATCGATCGCGACGGAAGGCCCGAGGTCCAGCCCGTCGGGAAGATCATTTTTGTATAGATGATTTGCCAAGTCGGGCCGTCCTTTTATTGCCGGGATTGCTGTTCCCGAGATAGAGGCTTTGCCGAAGCAGTGCAACTGCAGGGCCGATTGGCGCCGGGCTAGTAGTCTTTTTCATAGTAGACACCCAGGCCGGTTTCGCCGCCAGACGATGCACTGCCGCGCAGGGTGACATTCGGTGTGAGGTCCAGGTTGAGGTCGATGACCGTCTTGCCTTCGGTGTCGGCGGTGATCTCGACATATGCGTTGTCGGATATGTATTTACCGGCCCGGGCCGCAAGTGCGCCATCGTCCGTGGTGACGATATCCAGATCATCCAGCTCGAAACGCTTTCTGATCTGGCCGACGACTGTCGTGCGCCCTTCTCCGGTCAATGAAGCGATGGCACCGGCAAGACGGGCGGCCTGCAGCGGCGTGATGCTTGAAATGTCCCGGCCAAAAAGAAGCAGCGCCAGAACCTCGTCCTCGGGCAGTTCCGGGTTCGAGATGAACTGGATGTCCGGTTTGTCAGCCTGGCCCGACACCACGATCTGCACGGAGGTGTCGTCCACCTCGGTCGCAGCAACCAGGCGAAACTCGGGCTGAAACGATCCGCGCAGAACGGCTGACCCTTCACGCAGGTCAAAGCGCTTTCCCAACAGTTCAAGCCGGCCTCGGATGAGGTCAAAGCGCCCGCCAGGCACGACATTGGCGGTCGTTCCGGACAAGAGTATCTCGCCACCCAGTTCTGCATCCAGTCCGTGACCGCGGATGAACACCCGCGCAGGTGAACGCACCAGAATGTCCAGCCCGAGACCCGGCCCGGCGGCGCCATTTTCCGAGGCGGGCTTGCCAAGACCGGCGGCGATGCGCGTGCGCCGGACCGCCGGCGGCTCGGCGATATGTGTGATCTCGGGAATATCGGCAACACTTGCCACCGGGATCAGCCTGATTTCGGTTTGCGAAAGGTTCAGGATCCCGCTGAGCATCGCGTTCTGTGGCATGGCCCCGCTCAGCCGGATTGTGCCGTTCGCGAGTGTCTCGAAGGAAGGGGGCCTGGACAGGGCAATGTCGTTGATGGTGATTTCCAGGTTGCTGGAAAATGGCGCGCGCAACATCTGTTGTCCTGAAAGGTCCATTGATCCGCCGCGTGCCCCGTTTGCAGAGAGCGACAGGTCGGCTGACCCGCCCGCAAGGATGGCAACGCCCCTGACGTCGACAAGGGAAATTCCGGGGTTCGGCAGGGCAAGACGCGCGTTGGCGGCCTCGAGCCGCCCGGAAAATGACGAAACGGCGAGCGGTCCGCGCAGCGTGACATCCATGCTTGCCTGACCCTGCAGGTTGAACCGGTTGCCGGAAAACACGTTTGCAAGGCCAAGCGGAAAACGCCCCGTGACCGAGATATCGTTACGCCCGTCGCCTGGGGAAAAGCGCCCTTTGGCCTGGAGACTGCTGTTGCCCGGCCCGGTTCCCTTTGCCGTCACTCGCCAGGGCGCCCTGGCTTCGCGCGACATTGATATCTCAACTGTTGCCGGGCCGGAAATTTCCGGCACAAGCCGCCCAAGATCGCGCAGCTGTGCGTTGGCCTGAAGTTCGCTGTGCGCCGTGCTCAGCGTCGTGTTGATGGCAGCCTTGATTTCAGGGGTTTCAAGGAGTGCCTTCTTGATCACGAAACCGCCGGTGTTGCGCCGGGCCTTGCCGGAAAACACACCATCCCCGGCAAGAAGTTGATAGGGGCTCGGCCCACCAATGGTCAGACCCTTCGTCTGGATGCCGACGCTGGCGTCGAAAGCGCCCTGCATCGGTTGCCACCATCCGTCAATGTCAACCCTGCCTGTTCCGGCCTGCAACGGAATGGCGGCAAGACGCGCAAAGCGCCCAAGATCGGTCGCGGTGGCCGTGGTCACGCCCTGAATGCGCAGCCCTTCGCTGAAGCCCTGAATGTTGCCGGAAAATTCGACCTGAGAAGCATCATCGCTCGCCGTCAGGCGCAAAATTTCAAGCCGGTTGCCAAGCCATTCAACTGAGCCACCCAGGTCCAGCTGCTTCCCAAGCGCCCCGGCAAGCGCAGGGTCGGTCGGTCGCACACCATTGGCGCGGGCGGTAAAATCGGCAGTCATGCGAGGCGTATCCGTTGCACCCTGGCCCGGCCGGGTGATCCGCCCGCCGGCCCGGATCGTCAGCTCTTCCAGTTGCAGGGCCGGGTGGGTCAGCCCGAACAGGGCGCCGTCAAGCGTCCACCTGTCGCCGGTGGCCCTGTCAAAATCTGCCGTCAAACTGGCATGGCCCAGGCTTGTATCTCCGCCGGGGAAAGGTAGCGCCACCGGGACGTCCGGCGCGGAGCCGACGTCAGCGACAAGTCTGAAACGGGTCGGGGTCTTGTCGGGTGCAAGATCAAGAGTGCCCGTCACCTTGAGCGCATTGGTATCAATTTCGATATGCTCAATGGCCAGCGATCCATCGGGTCTGAGCGTGGCGCTGGTGCGAAGCTCGGTCCGCGGCCCAAAGAACGGGCGCAGTCTGTTGACAAAGAGCGGCCTGACATCGCCTGAGACTTCAGACTGAAAACGGATATCTCCGGTCGTTTCGCCCGCGGCGATTTCGATGCGGCCACCGATACGCTGGACACCATCGCTTTGCAGAGAAATTCTGCCGGAGAAGTCGGGCAAAGTGCCCGCCCCGGTGAATGCGAACGCCAGCGCGGGCCGCTCGGGAATATGGGCCAGGCGGGCCAGTATTCCATCGGCCTGTTCGTCAACGGACAGGTCCAGTTCAAGCCGGTTCGTGGAGTTGGAAAAACGGCCCGCAAAACGCAGCAGCCCGCGCTTTTGGTCGATGCGTTCAAGTGCCAGATGTGCGAAACCCTGACCGTCTTCGAGTTGCGCCGCTCCACCCAGACGTGCAACGAGCCCTTCACCCAGGATGTCCTGACCAAGCTGAAGGCGGTCAATTTCAAGGTTGCCGATATTGATCGCAACGGGAAGTTCGGGCAGGCTGAAGCGCCGCGGCGCGCGTGCTTCCGGTGTCAGGATATCAGCAGCGGGCTGGGGCCTGCGCAGGATGTTCAGGGACGCGGCGGACAACTCATTGATCTCGAGCCGTCCGCGCAGAACCGCCGATCGCTGCCAGTCCAGTGTCGCGTCTTCAAGCACCAGCCAGACGCCAGCGTCATCCGCGATGTCCAGACGATCCAGATGTGCGCGCGCGCTCAGTGCGCCTGAAAACCCGGTGATGGTTACGCGCCTCCCGACGCTCGACAGTTGTTTTTCCAACCATCCTTCCAGGAACGCCTTGTCGTCTTGTGCCTTGACCGGCCCCGGCGTCCAGCCCAGGGCAAGCACAATCAAGAGCGCCAGAACCGTCCGCATCAAAACGCCTGCCCGATGCCGACATAAAACTGCAAACCGCCGGAGCCGGGGCCGTTGGTTGGCACCGCCAGATCAAGACGGATTGGCCCGATGCCGGTGTCATACCGAACCCCAAGCCCGGCGCCGCCGTGCCATTGACCATCACGCCCCGGAACCGACGAGAGGCCCACAAACCCCTGATCGGCGAAAGCAACGATGCTGAAATCCTTGTTGATGCGCGCCCGCAGCTCGATCGAGGCCCCAAGAAAGTTACGCCCGCCGGTGCGCACGCCGCCGCCAAGGTCGACATCAAGAGACTTGTAGGGCTGGCCCCTGACGGTGCCGCCGCCGCCGGAATAGAAAAGCAGATCGGGGGGGGTTGCTGCCGCATCCGGGCCAATGATCGACCCGGCCTGAAGCCGTCCCGCGAGGGTCAGCACGTCATCGTTGCCAAATGACAGGTAACTCCGGGCATCGAGTTTCACCGCGGTGCCCGACGCGCTGGCCTCAAGACCAATGAAGGGCGTGATCTCGGCCGCCAGATATGTGCCCCCACGCGGGTTCAAAATGTCGTCGCGCCCGTCAAAGCGCCCTGTAATCGGTAGACTCAAATGGCTGAACTGCCGCTGGCCCAGGGCATCATCGAACTCGGAGAACCGGTAGTTCATGGCGATGGTTCCGGTCACGCGATCCGACAAGGTCCGCTCGAGCCCGACTTCGGCGAACGCACTGCGCGATGAATACCGGGGCTCATTCTCGTTTCGAAGCTCGAACGCCAGATAGGCGTTGTTGAGAGGAGAGCCGGACCCCGGCCGCAGCAGCTTTCCGGACAGGCGATAGTCCAGCGGGTCGATCCCGCGGATCCCGGAAACCTCACCCTCGAACCGCAGCCTTTCTGCCCCGCCGAACATGTTGCGATGCAGCCAGAATGCACTGACCGATGCGCCCTCCTGCGAATGTACCTCGGCACCAAATCCGAACCGGCGCGGCCGTTGATCGGCGACGACGAGCGTCACGGGAAGGGTGTTGCCCGGCGCGAGTTCATCGGCTTCCTGCAAGGCAACCGTTCGGAAGGCGCCGGTCTTGCGCAACCTTCGGGCCACGCGGTCGAGAATTTCCGGGGAATACAGTTCGCCGACCGGATAGCCCGCAATCTGCCGGATGCGCGCCGCCCGGACGTTCGAGCCGGGGGCGATGGACAGCCGGCCAAACCGCACAACCGGCCCGGGTGCCAACCTGATGTCTGCGTCCAGCGTCGCGCGCCGATGGTCGGCTACGATCGACTGGCTTTCGACGCCCGCCTTGGCATGGGCCTGGGAGCGCCAGGCCGAAACGGCGGTATCCACCGCTTTGCTTATGATGGTCGTGTGCGCGGGCAACCCGGATGCAAAACCGTCGGGCAAATCGGTGCCGGGCGCCAGTGGGGCGAGGGTGGCCCTGGCAAAACTGAAGGCCGGCCCCGTGGTCACGGAAATCCTGACGGACCGGACAGTTTCGGGAATGTAGAATGGCGGCAAATCAGAGGCTTCGCGACCGTCAATGCGGATACTGATCGTGCCGCCGAAATAGGCATTCTTGTAGAGCACCGAGAGGATGCGCTGATAGTCGGCTTTCGCTGCGGCCAGAATTTCCTGCGGATCCTGGCTGTTTTCCTGTCGGGCAGAGGCTGTCAGGGAAACCGCGCGAATGGTGTCAGCAAGGGCGGAATCGGGCTGGCTGGAAACCGAAAGTTCGAACGCCAAAGCCGACCGTGCCCCCCAGGGGGCAAGAACAAGCCACGCGGCAAGCAAGAATTTCAAACTGCGAATCTGAGCCATCGGCAGAACATCTATCCGAAGGTTTGGGGCTTATCCATCGTGCGTGAATCTATTGCCCGCATGTGGCTGGTCATGGGGGCGGCCCGGTTCCGGCGAGATGGCGCAGGCGGGCAGCAGCAGACGGGCGGCGTTCACCAGGACGAAAAACTCGCGCGTCCGTTCAGCGATTCCAGCCGCTCCAGGTTGATGATTGACGACAGCATGAGGCGGTCATGGCTCCACCCGGTCGGGCGTTGTATGGCGATCGTTGCGAGGGTCAGCGTTGCAACCAGAACAGCCGTGATCAGAAAGGAAACCTTCCGCCGGTCAGAAACCGTCGCGGCCGCAAACAGTGAGTCAACCCGGCGGCGCAAAAGCGTCAACCCGGCGGGTCGGAAAAACCGGCGATCAAACTGAACGAGCGAGACGCGCGGCAAGGCAATGGCCTGGGCCGGTTGCCGGCGCAGCGTGTCCTCGCAAACCCGGAGCAGGCAGTCGCAATAGTCCTGCACATCGAAATGCCGGCGCGAAAGAACCTTCTGGTCGCAACTCAGTTCGCGAAGCTGTTCGATCTGCCGCTTCCAGTAGTGCACAACCGGGTTCCAGAAAAACAGGGACTTGAACAGTTCCAGGCCGATCTCCCATTCGACGTCGCGTTGGCGCAGGTGCTGGAATTCATGCGCGAGGGCGATGCGCATGTCTTGCGGGCGAAGCAGCATGTTTGCCGGCATGACGATATAGCGCCGCCGCAGTCCGCGGGCCGAGAACGGCACAAGCGCCTGGTCGGAAAGGCGCAGCTGGACGCGGCCAAAACGGCGCCACGGGTAACTGTCAGCAATGATCCGGCGCAGTCGCAAGCTTGCGATACCGCAGTGGCC
>JALSJL010000453.1 GCA_026989405.1 Marinosulfonomonas sp.
GCTGATCCCGCTGTCATACGCGGCAATTCTCGGCGGCACGCTGACGCTGATCGGCACCTCGACCAACCTGCTGGTGGACGGGGTGGCGCGCGCCCAGGGGCTGCGCCCGTTCACCATATTCGAAATGACGCCACTGGGGGTCATCCTGGTGGCCTGGGGAATGGTCTATCTGCGCTTCGTCGCGCCGCGGCTCTTGCCGGACCGCCCGAGCATGGCAAGCCTGTTGTCAAATCGATCAAAGATGAAATTCTTCACCGAAGTCGCTGTGCCGGAAGACAGCGCGCTTGTCGGGCAGGATGTGACTGCGGTCGACCTGTTTCGCCGCGACGGGGTGCGGCTGATGGATGTGTTGCGAGGCGATGCCTCATTGCGGCGCGACCTGAAGAATGTGACGCTTGAAGCCGGCGACAGAGTAGTGCTGCGCACCGAGATGAGCGAGCTTCTCGGCCTGCAACAAAACCCGCAACTGCGGATCGTCGACAAGCTGTCATCGGTGCAGACGACCACGGTGGAAGCGCTGATCTCGCCGGGCTGTCGGATGGTCGGGCGGTCGCTGGGCGATCTGCGACTGCGCCGGCGTTACGGGGTGTATCCGCTGGCGGTGCACAGGCGCGATCAGAATATAGGTGGGCAGTTGGACGACCTGGTGGTGCGTGTCGGAGATACCCTGCTGCTGGAAGGGGCGCCCGAGGATATTCAGCGCCTGTCGAGCGACATGAACCTCGTGAACATCAACCAGCCTTCGGCCCGAGCCTTCAGGCGCTCACATGCACCGCTGGCCATTTTGGCGCTGGTCGGCATCGTGGCCTTGGCGGCGCTGGGCGTGGCGCCAATCTTCCTGCTGGCGGTCCTGGCGGTGGCGCTGGTTCTGATCACGCGCTGTATCGACGCAGAAGAAGCCTTTTCATTCATTGACGGGCGGCTGCTGGCGCTGATCTTTTCGATGCTTGCCATTGGCGCGGCACTGGAAGTCTCGGGGGCGGTCCAGCTGATCGTCGATGGTCTGGCCCCCACGTTGGGAAGCTTGCCTCCATTCCTGTTGGTCTGGGCGATCTATCTGTTGACTTCGGTTCTTACCGAACTGGTTTCAAACAACGCCGTGGCGGTGGTTGTCACCCCGATTGCAATTGGGTTGGCGCAGGCGCTGGGAATTGATCCGCGCCCGCTTGTGGTTGCCGTGATGGTTGCGGCTTCGGCATCGTTTGCAACACCCATCGGCTATCAGACCAACATGCTGGTCTATGGCCCGGGCGGCTACAGGTTTGCCGATTTCCTGCGCGTTGGAATTCCGCTGAACCTGTCGGTCGGGCTGTTGGCATCGGCGCTCATCCCCTTGATCTGGCCGCTTTGAAGCGGAGCCGCCTCTGGCGGCGCTGCCTGGTGTTTGCGCCGTGCTGCGCACGTCGCGGTGCCTCCGGCGGGGATATTTGGGCGAAAAGAAGAGTCGATGATTTTTTGTCGGGCAGTTTGTCGGGGCGAAATGCTCCCTTTTCAAAGGGGCCAGAACACCAGGATCGCCGGGATCGAGACGGCAACGACGATGATTTCCAGCGGCAGACCCATGCGCCAGTAGTCGCCAAAAGAATAGCCGCCGGGGCCAAGGATCAGCGTGTTGTTCTTGTGGCCGATAGGGGTGAGGAAGGCGCAGGATGCCGCGACGGCGACGGCCATCAGGAACGGATCGGGGTTGACGCCCAATGACTGCGCCATCTGGATCGCAATCGGGGCAGCAACAATTGTGGTGGCGGTGTTGTTGAGCACATCCGACAGCGACATGGTAACGACCATCAGGATGGTCAGGATCGCCCAGGCCGGCATGCCTTGTGTGAGGTTGATCAGCGCACCCGCAATCAGCTCCGTTCCGCCCGATGTTTCGAGCGCCGAGCCGAGCGGGATCATTGAGCCAAGCAGCACGACCACGGGCCAGGATATGTGATCGTAGATATCCGAAATAGGCAGGATTTTCGTGAGCACGAACCCCACAACGACCATTCCAAGCGCGATCGGCAAGTAGATCAATCCGAAAGAAGCCGCCGCAACCGCGGCACCGAACATGCCAATCGCAAGCCAGACCTTTTTTTCGTCGGTCACCTGCAGCCCGCGTTCTGCCAGTGGCAGCACGCCAAGCCATTCGATCACGTCGTTGGTCTGATCGGCCGGCGTGAGCAGCAGCAGGATGTCGCCGGCGCGGATCGGGGTCTTGCGGATCTGCTTGGTGATGCGTCTGCCCTGTCGCGAAATGCCAAGCAAAACCGTGCGTTGGCGCCAGCCCAGCCCAATTGTCTGGGCCGACTTGCCGCGGATGCGCGATTCTTCGGGCACCACGACCTCGACCACCTGCAGCCCGTCGCCCTGGGCCTGCAACAGTTCCTGGCGTTTCTTCTCGGCGAAATCGAGCGAAAGTGCCGCGCGGAATTCATCGAGCGCATCCGGGCGCGCTTCCAGCACGATCGCGTCGCCGGCTTTCAGCAATACGTTGCGCGCCGTGCCGTAACGACGCTTGCCGTCGCGCACCAGGCCGAGAATGGCAACGTCGTTCTTTTCGGCGATTTCATCCAGTTCATACAGGCGCTTGCCGATCAGTCTGGAGTCTTCGGGCACGGTCAGCTCGGCAATATACTCGGCGATGTCGGCCATCGGGTCGCTGCTGTTGTCGCCGCCGTCGCGCTGCGGGATCAGGCGCCAGCCGATCAGCGCCACGAATGCCAGCCCGGCAATGGCGGCAACCCCGCCCACGGGGGCGAAATCGAACATCTTGAACGGCTCGCCAAGGCTGTCTTCGCGGATCGTGGCGATGATGATGTTGGGCGGCGTGCCGATCAGCGTGACCATGCCGCCGAGAATGGTGGCAAACGACAGCGGCATCAGCGACAGGCGGGGTGGCCGGCCGGCCTTGCGCGCGGTCTGGATGTCGACCGGCATCAGAAGTGCGAGGGCGGCAACATTGTTCATGAAGGCCGAGAGCACGCCGCCGATGGCCCCCATCAGCGCGATGTGGGCCCCCAGCGAGCGCGAGGCATCGACCAGGGTGCGGGTGATCAGGAATACGGCGCCCGAGCGCACCAGCCCGGCGGAAACCACCAGCACCAGCGCAACGACAAGCGTTGCCGGATGGCCGAAACCGTCAAACGCGTGTTTGGTCGGGATCACGCCAAGCACGACGCCGGCAAGCAGCGCGGAGAAGGCCACGAGATCATAGCGGAACCGGCCCCAGAGCAAGAGCCCGAACACGGCCCCGAAAAGAGAAAACAGGATTATCTGGTCACTGGTCATCGCACCCTCGCAATCTGGCCCCAAAGAACCGGAGTTCGTTCCGGATTGCAACGCCTTGCCATCTTGCGGCGCGCGGTCGCGCTGTCATATAGAGGGCAGGCAAAACTTATTTCGGGGAAGTAGAGCTATGGCAGGCCATTCAAAATGGGCAAATATCCAGCATCGCAAGGGACGTCAGGACAAACTGCGTTCCAAGCTGTTTTCGAAGCTCGCCAAGGAAATCACGGTTGCCGCCAAGATGGGCGACCCGGACCCGGACAAGAACCCGCGCCTGCGACTTGCCGTGAAAGAGGCGAAATCGAACTCGGTCCCGAAGGACGTCATCGACCGCGCGATCAAGAAGGCGGTTGGGGGCGATGCCGAGAACTACGATGAAATCCGGTATGAGGGCTATGGCCCGGGCGGCGTTGCGGTGATCGTCGAAGCGATGACCGACAACCGCAACCGCACGGCCTCGTCGGTGCGCTCGATTTTCACCAAGCACGGTGGCAACCTGGCCGAGACCGGGGCCGTGAGCTTCATGTTCGACCGGATGGGTCAGATCACCTATCCGCTGTCGATCGGTGACTATGAAACTGTGCTCGAGGCGGCGATCGAGGCGGGTGCCGATGACGTGGAGGCCACCGATGACGGCTATGTCATCTGGACCGACGCGACCGACCTGGCGGCGGTCTCGACCTACCTGGACGAAAATCTTGGCCCGTCGGAAAGCGCCAAGCTGGTCTGGCGCCCCAACGTGTCAACAGAGCTTGACCTTGAGGGCATGCAAAAGCTGGCCCGCCTCATCGAAGCGCTGGAAGACGATGATGACGTGCAGAACGTCACCGCCAATTTCGAGGTTTCCGACGAGGTGATGGAACAGCTTTGAAGCCCGCTGTGACGTTAACCGGCAGCTCTTGACGGGCCGAGAATGTCGGCCGCGCGCCTGAACGCATCCTGCACGGATGCAGTGATATCGGCGCTGTTGTGGCTATCGAGTATGCCCAGCCCGCGAAGGGTTTTCTCGGCGCGACCGCTGATCCCGGATATGATGCTTGCAACACCTTGTTCGTGCAGCGAGCCGACCAGTTCCTCCACCGCCATGGCCGCACTGGTGTCGATATGCGCGGCCTCCGAAAAGTCGAGTATGACGGCGCGGTAATCTGCAATATGCGCTTCGACCTGCCGGGTAAGTTGGCGGGCGGACGCGTAGGAGAAACGGCCACGCAGGGTGACCACGACGACATCGCCATCGAAGGTCTCCAGCAGGGCGCGTTCACCGTCATCGAGCGCCCCGTGTTCGGCCAGCGCCACGGCGGTAACGCCTTTCAGTTCTTCTTCTTCCATCCAGCGTGCGGTGACAAATCCCGCGATGATCAGACCGACGGCGACGGCGGTGATCAGGTCGACGAACACCGTCAGGCCAAGCGTGATGAACATCACGATCACCTTTTCGCGCGGGGCATGGCGGATGCGTTTGAGATAGCCCCAGTCGATGATGTCCCAGCCGACTTTCAGCAGGATGCCAGCCAGCACCGCGTGCGGAATTTTTTCGGCCAGCGGACCAAGGCCGAGCACAAGCGACAAGAGGATCAGCGCGTGAAGCGCGCCGGAAATCGGGGTTCGGCCCCCGGCACGAACGTTGACAACCGTGCGCATGGTCGCGCCGGCACCCGGTAGCGCCCCGAGCAGGCCCGCGGCCATGTTCCCGATGCCCTGGCCAACCAGTTCGCGGTTTGAATCGTGATGCGTGCGGGTAATCGAATCGGCAACCAGCGAGGTCAGCAGGCTGTCGATCGTGCCCAACAGCGCCAGAACGAATGCGGGCTGAATCACGCGCGTCAGGTCAGCGGGGGAAATCACCGGCAGGTGCAGGGCGGGAAGGCCGGTGGGGACATTGCCGATCACCGGGGCATCGGGCAGCGCCAGGATACTGAGCAGCGTGCCGATGACCAGGGCGGCCAGGGGGGCGGCAAGATTGTTGCCAGACGCCGGGGCCAGAAGACCATGATGGCAAGCGATACCGACGCGATGATCAGCGCATGGGTGTTGATACTCGCCAACGCCGCCGGCAATGCCGCGAGCGTGCCAACCGGGCCGCCCGAAGCCGTGGGCGCGCCGATGAAGGGCAAGAGTTCGATGATGATGATGATGACACCAATTCCGGACATGAAGCCGGAAATTACCGAGTATGGGGTATACGATACGTAGCGCCCGACCTTGAACAGGCCGAAAAGCACCTGTATCGCGCCGCCAAGGAAGATGATGGCAAAGGCGATATCCAGCCTGTCGGCATACTGGGCGACAATTGCCGCGGATACCACCGTCATCGGGCCGGTCGGCCCCGAGACCTGTGCCGGGGTGCCACCGAATATCGCGGCAAAAAAACCGACTGCAATTGCGCCATAAAGGCCGGCAATCGGCCCCAGGCCGCTGGCCACGCCAAACGCGAGCGCAAGCGGCAGGGCAACGACCGCGGCGGTGATGCCGCCAAATATGTCGCCGCGCAGATTATCTAGTCGAAATCCGTGCATCACGCACCTCCCCGACCGAGTCGGCGGCGATGATAACGGTGCTTGCCTGCCTTGTCGGCAAGAAAATTGATTTCCCTAGAATTTTTCGAGGATTGTAGTGCGTAGTTCACCTTGCGGTATTGCTCTTGTGTCGGCGAAGCGGATCAGGTTGTGTGCGACCATGGAAGCGCGCGTGGACAGACCCCTTGCCGGAATTCTCTGGATGCTTGTCACCGGGGTGCTGTTCATTGGTGTCATCGCCATTGTGAAATACCTTGGCGGCGCATTGCCGGCGGCGCAGACGGCGTTTTTGCGCTATGCATTGGGGCTGGTGTTCTTGCTGCCGATGATCCGGCCGATCATGCGGGCCAGGCTGAAGCGCCGCGATGTCGGCCTGTTCGTCGCACGCGGTGCGGCGCATACCGTGGCGGTGTTTCTGTGGTTCTTCGCCATGTCGCGCATCCCGATGGCGGAAGTCACGGCGATGAGCTATCTGTCGCCGGTTTTCGTAACCATCGGCGCTGCACTGTTTCTGGGCGAACGGCTGGCAGCGCGCCGGATGCTGGCCGTCTTCGCGGCCCTGCTGGGGGCAATGGTTGTCTTGCGACCGGGATTTCGCGACCTGTCGAGCGGCCACCTGGCGATGCTGGCGACCGGTGCTCTGTTCGGGGCGTCCTACCTGATTGCCAAGCTGATGTCGGGCCGGGTCAGCCCGGCGGTGGTCGTGGGGATGCTGTCGGTCACGGTGACGCTGGGGCTGGCCCCGATGGCCATGGCGGTCTGGGTGACGCCAAGCTGGAGTGAACTGGGCTGGATATTTCTTGTGGCGTGTTTCGCAACCGCCGGCCACTACACGATGACATTGGCCTTTGCCGCGGCGCCGATTACCGTGACCCAGCCGGTCACTTTCCTGCAACTGGTCTGGTCGGTGCTGCTTGGCGCGCTGGTTTTCGGCGAGCCGGTGGATGGTTGGGTGGTGCTGGGTGGCGCAATCATCATTGCGGCGATCAGTTTCATCACGTGGCGCGAAGCGATGCTGAAGCGGCGCGAAATCACGCCAACGACCCCGGCAACAAAAATGTGAGGTGATCCGGCGGAGCAGGCTGGCGCCTGCATTATATTGTCGATTGGCGCGCGGTCGAACGCGGCGCTCTCACGACCGTGGTCGGCGGTGAAAGGGTGATCGGATGAAACTTTTGGCGGGTGCGGTGTTCTGGCTGTTTCTTGCAGGCTCTGCCCTGGCGCAAACCGCCGGGGAAACCCTGTTGCCGGCGCTGTTTGATGTGGTCGGCGTGGGGGCGGATGACGCCTTGAATATTCGCCAGGGGCCGGGCGTCGGGTTTGCGGTTGTCGGTGCGCTTGCGCCGGATGCGCGCGGTGTCGAAGTCGTGGAACTTGATGAGAAAATGGGCTGGGCCCATGTGGCGGGCGCCGAAGGGGGCGGCTGGGTTGCCCTGCGCTACCTGATGCGCCAGCCGCAACAGAGCGACGAGCGTTTGCCGCAGCCATTGGTGTGTGGCGGAACAGAGCCATTCTGGAGCCTTGATCTGACCGGGGGCGACAGCGCCGTATTTTCGGAGCCGGGGCGCAAGGACTATTTGTTGTCGCGCAAGTGGGAGCGAACGGCCGAAGGATCGCCACCGATTGATTTCGTCGTGGTTCTTGCAGGCGCACAGGGATCGGTCACCGCATTGATCAGCCGCGAGTCCTGTTCAGACGGCATGAGCGATCGGCCCTATGGGTTGAGTGCGCGGGTTGCGACCGACGGCGCCATGAAACGACGATTGTTGCGTGGCTGTTGTTACCTGCCCGGCGGGCGGGACTGAAGCCGCGCACCTGCCTGCCCGGCATCCGAAAGACCTGTCGGATCAAGCAGGCGTGCAAGAATGGCGTCTTGCGTGATCGTCCCGACAGGTTTTCCGTTTTCGGTGACGCCGATCCCGCGCGGGCTCGAGATCAGTTTTTCCATGACATCGCGCACCGTGGTGTCGGCCTCGACCTCGGGGCCGGTGCTGCCCAGGCCCTCGACCATGACATCGCGCGCGGTGAGCACCCCGAGCGGGTTCATGTTGGCTACGAAGTCTGCCACGTAATCATTTGACGGATTGGAGAAAATATCGCGTGGCGTGCCGCATTGCACGATGCGCCCGCCTTCCATGATCGCGATGCGATTGCCGATCTTGAAGGCTTCGTCCAGGTCATGGCTGACGAAGATGATCGTGCGTTTCAGGGTGTCTTGCAGGTCGAGCAACTCATCCTGAAGACGCGCGCGGATCAGCGGGTCGAGCGCCGAAAACGGCTCGTCCATCAGCAGGATCGGCGCATCGGTGGCAAAGGCGCGGGCCAGCCCGACGCGTTGCTGCATGCCCCCCGACAGTTCACCCACCTTGCGGTCGGCCCAGTCGGAGAGGCCGACAAGGTCAAGCTGCTGTTTCACCTTGGCCAGACGTTCGGCCTTTGCCATGCCGCCGAGTTCCAGGCCAAGGCCGACGTTTTCGGCAACTGTGCGCCAGGGAAGCAGGCCAAATTGTTGAAAAACCATGGCAATCGTCGTCAGCCGCAGCCGGCGCAGGGTGGCGGGACTGGCGCTGGTGACAGAGGTCATCTTGCCCTGATCAAGCACCCGCACGTCACCGCGCGTGACCTTGTTCAGCCCGTTTACGGCGCGCAAGAGCGTTGATTTTCCAGAGCCGGACAGGCCCATCAGCACGAGAATTTCACCTTCGGCGACACTGAGCGAGCAGTCATGCACGCCCAGAACCTGCCCGGTCGCCTGCTGTATCTCGCCGCGTTCCTGGCCGGCATCCATCAGGGGCAGGGCCTTTTCGGGCCTGTCGCCGAAGACGATAGAGACCTTGTCGAATTCAACGGCGATCATTTTTCGGCTACCCGCAACATCCGGTCCAGCATGATTGCGACCACGACGATGATGAAGCCGCTTTCAAACCCAAGCGCCGTGTTGACCGAATTCAGCGCGCGCACCACAGGCACGCCCAGCCCGTCGGCCCCGACCAGGGCCGCGATCACCACCATCGAAAGCGACAGCATGATCGTCTGGTTCAGCCCGGCCATGATCTGCGGCATGGCCCAGGGCAGCTCGACCTTGCGCAGGGTCTGGCGCGCTGTGCCGCCAAAAGCCTGTGCGGCCTCGAGCAAGGGTTGCGGGGTCGAACTGATCCCGAGATGAGTCAGGCGGATCGGCGCGGGAAGCACGAAGATGACAGTGGCAATCAGCCCCGGCACCATGCCGATGCCGAAAAACACGATGGCCGGGATCAGGTAGACGAAGGTTGGCAGCGTCTGCATCAGGTCGAGCACCGGGCGCATGACGCGATACAGCCGCGGCCGGTGCGCCGCCGCGATGCCGATGGGAACCCCGATGGCCATGCACACGACGCAGGACGCCAGCACAAGCGTCAGGCTTTCGGTGGTTTCTTCCCAGTAGCCCTGGTTGAGAATGAACAGGAAACCGAGCGTGATCAGCAGGCAGGTTTTCCATGACCGCTGCAAGACCCAGGTAAGCGCTACAAAGGCGGCGACGATGATCAGCGGGTGCGGGGTCTGGAGCACCCAAAGCACAGCGGTGATCAGCGCATCCAGCCCGTCGGCCAGCCCGTCGAAGAACCACGCCCCGTTGTCCTGCAACCAGTCAAATATCGCCTTGGCAGTCTTGCCAACCGGGATCTTGGTTTGCGTGAGCCATTCCATCGCCGCCCCCTGCCTTGCTCCGGGCACGCTCTCCCGGCAAAAACAGAGCCCCGCGCGGGGGCTCTGCTGCTATCGTGAGGTGATGCTAAAGGCCAAGCGCCGACTTGACAGCAGCCATGCCATCGCCACCGTCTTTGGTGGTGACGCCCGCCAGCCAGGCATCGAGCACTTCGGGGTGGCCCTTCAGCCAGGCTTTCGCCGCATCCGCCGGGT
>JALSJL010000454.1 GCA_026989405.1 Marinosulfonomonas sp.
TCGATATTGGCATCCGCCGTGATGCCGAAATAGCGGATGTCGGCCCAGGCAGCGCCTTCGGGGTTCGAGGGCCCGGCCAGCTTGGTGACGATCCCCGTCACTGCCGCCAGTTCGCGCGTGGTCGGATCGTCGTTGATCGTCGGCGGGGCGCTGTCGCGCAGACCGGCCAACTCGTCCAGGATGAACGGCGACCAGATGATCATCGCGGCCTTGCCGCCCAGATACAGTTCGCGCGATTGCTTCCAGTAAAGCTCTCCGGGCGGCGAGGCTTCGGCGATGGCCTTGTAGAAATCCAGCACCTCGGTGGTCTTTGCCTCGTCCAGCGGCTTGAAGCCGTTTTCGTCAACCGGGCTGACGCCATTGGCCAGGAACACATGCTCCAGCACCTGGCTCATGAAGTTCTCGTCAACCTTTGTGGCGGCCACGAAGCCGAACATTTCCGGCGGGTTGTGCAGCTTGGCAATCGCCGCGCGGATGTTGTCATAGGTGTTGGGCGGGGCCAGCCCGGCCTCCTTGAACAGATCGGCGCGGTAAACGATCATCTGGGTCCAGCCGTCCACCGGGACCGAGGCCCAACCGTTGTCGGTTTTCGCCATGTTCAGCGCACCTTGCGCGAAAGTGCCGGTGCCCAGCGCCTCGATCACCTCGGTGGCGGCCTCGTCGTCAAGAATGCCCGCATCGATCCAGGGCAGCGCATATTGCAGCGGGTGATAGATCACATCCGGCAGGTCGCCGGCGGCAAAGGCAGCAGTGGCGCGGGTGCCAAGATCGCTTTCCGTCACCGGGATCACCTCGACGCCGATGCCGGTTGCGGCCTTGAACTCCTCGGCCATTGCCTGTTGCTTGGCCAGGCGGTCGGGCTGTTCTTCGGTGGTCCAGAAGCGGATATCGGCCTGCGCGGCAAGCGCGCTCAGCGCCAATGCGCTGGTTGCGCCAAGCAAAAGCCGGGTGCTGAGATTCAATCGTTTCATCGTGTTCTCCCATTGGTTTCGTCGTGGTTTCCTGCGGCCCGGACAAGGCGGGCCAACTCTTCGCTGGTGACGGCCGGGGGGCCGTCGGATGCGCGTTCAAGCAGGCGCGCGTTTTCACATTCCCGGAGCGTTGCCGGATCGGCGCCGCGGATGCGCGCGATCAACAGATGCGCCAGCCGTTCGCCGGCGCGCCGGGTATCGACGTTGAAGGTCGTGAGTGGTGGGGTTGCATATGCGCCTTCGGGCACGCCATCATATCCGATCACCGACAGTTCCCGCCCGATGGTCAGCCCGCGTGAAGCCGCCGCGCCATAGGCGCCCAGCGCGGCCATGTCGACGGCAAAGACCAGGGCGGTCGGCGGCGCGGCCAGCTCCAGAAGGCGGGCGGTGGCCCGCTCGCCATCCTCGGCCGTCACGGCATCCGCGGCCTCGAGTTGCGGATCGGCCCCAAGCCCGGCTTGCGTCAGCCCGGCCAGATAGCCGGCGTGGCGCAGGGCGGCATAGTTGAACCCGGCCCCACCGTTCACAAAGCCGATACGGCGATGCCCCATTCCGGCGAGACGCAAGACGGCATCGCGCATCGCGTTTTCGCCCAGGATATCGAACCAGGCGCAGTCTGTGTCATCGCCGGTGCGCCCGTAAAGCACGAACGGCACATGCGCGGTGCGCAACAAGTCGATGCGTTCATCATGCACCATGGTGCGCGGCAGGATGAACCCGTCTGCCTTGTGTTCATTGATCAACCGTTCAAGCGTGGCCTGCATGCTGGCCTGCGAATGCGCCGTGGCCACGGTCAGCGACCAGCCCTGCGCGCTGGCTTCCTGGGTCACGCCGGCCAGAAAGTCGGACAGGAACGGGCGCTGCGCATCATGCGCATTCGTCTGCAAGACCAGCCCCAGAGACTTGGTGCGCCCGGTGCGGATCGCCTGCGCATGGCTGAGCGGGCGATACCCCATACGCTCGGCCTGTTTCGCGACCCGCTTGCGGGTCCGGTCGGAAATGTCGGGATAATTGTTCAGGGCGCGCGAAACCGTGCCCTTGGTCAAATCAAGCGCATCGGCAACATCGGCAATCGTCACACGTCGCTTGCGCGGCGATTTTGGAACCAGATTGTCGAGGTAGGCCGTCGGCATTGATTTCTCCCTTACATTCAGGGTTCCTTCCAAAACCGGTTTCGGCAAGGGGTTTTTCAAGTTTTTTCCGCGCGCCGGTTGAGACGCACATCAATGTGGGCGCAAATTGGCCCCCGAAATCATGCTCGCGTGCGCCCTGCCCGAAGGGCAATCCGGCAGGGCAGCGGCACAGGTGGCGGTCGAAATTCGGGTGTATCCAGGCGCCCGCGCGCCCCGTCAGCCCCCGCGCCCGTAGCGATCCACGAAATTGCGCAGCACCGTTTCGGGGGCATGCACATCGGCCGCGTGGCACATGGCGGTCAGCGTTTGTGCTTCTTCCGGCGGGAAATAGCCCCGGTCCTTGTAGATGCCGATCCGCACGGCAAAACCGTCACTGTCGGCTTCCGGGTGGAACTGGGTTGCATAGACGTTCCTGCCGTAGCGGATCATCTGGTAGGGGCAGGTTTCAGAGGCCAGCAGGTGCGTGCAGCCGGGCGGCAGGTCTTGCAGCGCTTCCTTGTGGCCGACGAAAGCCTCGAATGTGTCGGGCACATCGGCAAGCATCGGATCGGCCCGCCCGGCGTCGGTCAGGTGGCAGGTGCTGGTGCCGACCGGCTCGGCGTAGCGCTCCTTGTTCACCGGGGCGCCCAGATGATGGCCCAGCACGCCAATGCCGTAGCAACAGCCCATGAACGGCACATCGCGCGCCGTGATTTCGGGCATCAACCCCAGCACCGCCGATTCTATTCTGGCTTCAGTCGGGGTTTTCGCCTCGGGCGGGTCAGAAACACAGCCCGGCCCGCCCCCGACGATCACCCCCGAGTAGTCGTCAAGCCGCAACCCGTCGGGGAGATCCTCCTGATCCAGCCGGATGCGATGCACCTCATCTTCGCGCAGCCCCCCCTTGCGCAGAAAGGCCGCGAATTCATCGTCGGCGGCCTCGGTTTCGGGCCGCAGTTGCAGGATCAGAAACGGCCTCATGCTCAGGCGGCGGGCATCCGGCTTTCGACAACCTCGGCATACCACGAGCAACCCGCCGGGATCACGTCGTCATCGAAATTGTATTCCGGGTGGTGCACCATCGCGGTGTCGCCATTGCCCACCAGGATGTAGGCACCGGGACGCGCATTCAGCATGAAAGCGAAATCCTCGCCCCCCATGATCAGCGGCGCCGGGTGGCAGGCCCCTGCAATATCCTTCGCGACATCGGCGGCGAAGGCCGTCTGCTCTTCGGCGTTTTCCATGACCGGATAACCCCGTTCGTAGTCGACGCGCGCCACGGCACCGAAGGTCTCGGCGGTTTTCTCGGCAATTTCGATCAGGCGCTTTTCGGCCATGTCCTGAACCTCGGTGTCCAGCGTGCGCACGGTGCCGCGCAGCGTCACCTTCTGCGGGATCACGTTGTGGGCCTTGCTGTCGGTCTCGAACGAGGTCACCGAAACCACCAGCTGTTTCACCGGGTCGAGGTTGCGGCTGACGATGGTCTGCAAGGCGATCACGATATGGCTGGCGACAACGGTGGTGTCGATCGTGTCCTGCGGCATCGCGGCGTGGCCCCCCTTGCCTTCGACCTCGATCTCGAACTGATCGGCGCTGGCAAAGAATGGCCCCGGACGGATGGCGAACTGGCCAAGCGGCAGGCCCGGCATGTTGTGCATGCCGTAGACCTCCTGGATGTTCCAGCGCTCCATCATGCCGTCATCGACCATCACCTTGCCGCCGCCGCCGCCCTCTTCAGCGGGTTGAAAGATCAACACGACTGTGCCGTCGAAATTGCGGGTCTCGGAAAGGTATTTGGCCGCCCCGAGCAACATTGCCGTATGGCCGTCATGGCCGCAGGCGTGCATCAGCCCGGGGGTTTTCGAGGCATAGTCGACCCCGGTCGCCTCTTCGATCGGAAGCGCATCCATGTCGGCGCGCAAGCCTATGACCTTACCGGATTTATCGGTTTTTCCCTTGATCACGGCGACGACACCGGTGCGCCCGATCCCTTCTGTCACCTCATCACAGCCGAATTCACGCAGCTTTTCAGCGACGATGCCGGCGGTGCGCTGCACGTCGAACAGCAGTTCCGGGTGCTCATGAAAATCACGCCGCCATTCGGTGATCTCGGGCAGCAGTTCGGCAAAACGGTTCTTGACGGGCATTGGTCTTACTCCTTTGTCAGGTGGTCGATCAGGCGGCGCATGAACTGCTCTCCGGCCTGAAACTGTTCGATGGAAATGAACTCATTCGGTTGGTGGGCCTGGGCGATGTTGCCCGGCCCGCAGATGATGGCGGAATAGCCGCGCTCCTGGAACTGGCCCGCTTCGGTGCCGTAGCTGACAACCTCGGTGCCGTTTTCGCCGGTCAACTGGCGCACCAGGGTTTCCGCGGCACCGTCCTGCTCTGGTTGCAGCGCCGGGACATTGAATTTTTCGACGACCTCGATACCGGTTTCGGGGCGGACCGCTTTCATACCGGCCTCGACCTCGGCGACCTTGCCCATGTAGGCGGCGCGCCAGTCGTCAAAGCTTTCGCCCGGCACGCAGCGCATCGCCATCACGAACGCGCAGTCCCTGGCGGTGATGTTGTGGGCCGTGCCGCCTTCGATCACGCCGACATGCAGCGTCGTGAACGGCGGCTCGAACGGTGCGGCAAGCTCCGAAGGGGGTTTTGCCATGTTCTCGGCGTTGCGCTCATTGGCCCACTGCAAGAGGCGCCCGGCCTCCATCACCGCCGAAACGCCCTGATGCAGCAAAGAGGAATGGATTTCGAACCCGTGCAGATGCGTGGCAAATCCAATGCCGCCCTTGTGGCTGTTCACCACGCGCATCATCGAGGGCTCGCCAATGATCGCGGCCGAAGCGCGTGGCAGATGCCGTACCATTTCGTCGATCATCGGCGGCGCGCCGAGGCAGCCAACCTCTTCATCGTAAGACAGCGCGATCTGGATCGGGCGCCTGATGCCGGCTTCCAGCGCCAGCGGCACCGCCGCCAGCGCCAACGCGTCAAAGCCCTTCATGTCGCAGGTGCCGCGCCCGTAAAGACGCCCGTCCCTTTCGACAACCTCAAACGGGTCGGTCGCCCATTCCTGCCCGTCCACCGGCACAACATCGGTGTGCCCCGACAGCACGACGCCGCCCTCGACCTCGGGGCCGACATTGGCATAGAGCGAAGCCTTTTTGCCGGTTTCATCCATCACACGGGTCGCGGACACACCGTGGCTGGCAAGATAGTCTTCCACCCAATCGATCAGCGCAAGGTTACTTTCCCGGCTGACGGTCGGAAAAGACACAAGCTTTTCCATGATCTCGCGCGCAGAAAGGTGTCGGCCCATCAAGGTCTCCAACTCGGACAATTGCGCCGAAGGTGATCTTGCAGAGGCAAGAGGTCAAGACCCGCCTGCATTCTTTTGGCGCTCGGCCAGAAATTCCTGCTTCATCGCAAATATCTGTTGCCGTGAATGAATTTAATGATAGCTTTCCTGAAAACCACCGCCCGGCGCACGCGCCGAGGAAATCAAGAACAAGAGCAATAGGAATTGCTTGGGGGGAACTATATGCCCGATGGGGCTCAGCCGATCCTGGATGTCCGGGATCTGAAGACCGTGTTCAAGACGCGCTCGGGCGAGGTGCACGCGGTCAATGACGTGAGTTTCGACCTGCGCCCGGGCGAATTGCTGGGTGTCGTCGGCGAATCGGGGTCCGGCAAGTCGGTCACGATGATGTCGCTGATCAAGCTGTTGCCGATTCCGCCCGCCGAAATCCGGCATGGCCAGGCGCTGTTTGACGGGCTCGACCTGCTGCAGGCGGATGAGGACACGCTGCGCGATATCCGCGGGGCGAAAATCGGGTTTGTCTTTCAAGACCCGATGACCTCTCTCAATCCGGTCTTTACCGTTGGTTTTCAGGTGATGGAACCGCTGCGTGAACACCTGGGAATGAGCAAATCGCAGGCCCGTATTCGCGCCGCAGAGCTGCTGGAACTTGTCGGCATTCCTGCTGCGGCCTCGCGCCTGAAGGACTTTCCGCACCAGTTTTCCGGCGGCATGCGCCAGCGCGTCATGATCGCCATCGCGCTCGCCTGCGACCCGCAGGTGCTGATCGCGGATGAACCGACCACGGCGCTGGATGTGACGATCCAGGCCCAGATCATCGAACTGGTCAAAGAACTGCGGCGCAAGCTGGGCATGGCGATCGTCTGGATCACACACGATCTTGGGGTCATCGCCGGTATCGCCGACCGCGTGATGGTGATGTATGCGGGCCAAATTGTCGAACAGGCACCGGTGCGAGAGCTGTTTTCGAACCCGCAACACCCCTATACCCGGGCCTTGCTTGAGACTGTTCCAAACGTGCGGGGCAAGCGCGCCAAGCGGCTGCGTGTCATCGAAGGCCAGCCGCCGATGCTGAATGCGCCTCCGGTGTCGTGCCCTTTTTTGCCGCGCTGCCGGCACGCCCTGCCACGGTGCGGCATCGAGAACCCGCAGCGCGTGCCCGTGGGGGCAGGCCATGACGTTGCGTGTTTCTGGGATCCGGAAACCGACGGGGAACGCCATGTTTGATGACCCGGCCACGCGCAACAAACTGGTCGCGGTTCGTGGCCTGAAAATGCACTTTCCGATTCATGCCGGCATACTTCGCCGTCATGTAGGAGATGTGAAGGCTGTCGACGGGGTGACGTTTGACATTTTTGAGGGCGAAACGCTGGGTCTGGTTGGCGAAAGCGGATGCGGCAAGTCGACCTGTGGGCGCGCCCTGTTGCGCCTCTACGAAGTAACGGCCGGCTCGATTGAAATCAACGGCATCGACATCGCTGACCTGTCCCCAAAAGAGCTGCGTGCCATCCGCCCCGAGATGCAGATGGTGTTTCAGGATCCGCAGGCCAGCCTGAACCCGCGCATGACGGTTGCGGCCATAATCGGCGAGCCCCTGGATGAGCACACCAGCCTTTCGAAATCCGAAAAACTTGCACGCATATATGAACTGATGGACGCCGTTGGCCTGAGCCGCGATTTTGCGAACCGGTTTCCGCATGAGTTTTCCGGCGGCCAGCGCCAGCGCATCGGCATCGCGCGCGCCTTGGCGCTGAACCCGAAATTCATCGTCTGCGATGAACCCATCGCGGCCCTTGACGTGTCGATCCAGGCGCAGGTTGTGAACCTTCTGGAAGACCTGCAGGAACAATTTGGTCTGACCTACCTGTTCATCAGCCATGACCTGTCGATGGTGCGCCATATCGCCGATCGCGTGGCGGTCATGTATCTGGGAAAACTTGCCGAACTTGCGCCGCGTGAATCGCTGTATCATGCACCCTTGCACCCCTACACGCAGGCCCTGTTGTCCGCCGTTCCCGACCCCGACCCCGCGGTCGAGGCCGTGACCGAGCGCATCATTCTCGAAGGCGATGTCCCCTCACCCGCCAATCCGCCCGAGGGTTGCAATTTCTGCACGCGCTGCCCGCAGGTGATGGACATCTGTCATATCGAAGACCCCGAATTTCGCGAAGTGGTGACAGGTCACTATGTGGCCTGCCACCGCTACAACGAAGCCGAAGACGAGTTCGCCAGTGCAATGGCGGCGTATGAGGAAAACGAGCTCAACCAACAAGGAGAGAACTGAAATGAAACTCAAATATGCACTATTGGGTGCTGCAGCGGCCGTTGCCATGGCGCCGGCCGCCAACGCCGGGCGTGGTGATGACGGCAACGTCAACATCATCTACTGGCAGGCCCCGTCCATCCTGAACCCGTATCTGTCGGGCGGCACCAAGGACATCGAAAGCTCGTCGCTGATCATCGAGCCGCTTGCCCGCTATGACCCCGATGGAAACATGGTGCCCTGGCTCGTCTCGGAAATCCCGACCGTTTCCAATGGTGGCGTGTCCGAGGACCTGACCTCGATCACCTGGAAGATCAAGCCGGGTATCGTCTGGTCGGACGGCTCACCCTTCACGGCAAATGACGTGAAATTCACCGGTGACTATTGCATGAACCCCGAAGGCGGCTGTGCGCAGACGTCCAAGTTCGACGGCGTGCAAAGCATCGACGTGATCGACGATCTCACGGTGAAAGTGACGTTCGACAAGCCGACACCGTTCCCCTATGGCCCGTTTGTCGGCGCCTCGGTTCCGATCATCCAGGCGGCACAGTTCGCCAATTGCACCGGAGCGAAAGCCCCGGAATGCACGGAAGAAAACTTCAACCCGATCGGCACTGGCCCGTTCCGCGTCACAGAGTTCCGCCCGAACGACGTGATCACCATGGAAGCCAACCCGAACTACCGCGACCCGGACAAACCGGCCTTTGCGACGCTGACCTTCAAGGGCGGCGGTGACGCCGAAGCGGCCGGCCGCTCGGTTCTGGAAACAGGCGAGTTCGACTATGCCTGGAACCTGCAACTGGCGCCCGACGTTCTGGCGGCCATGGAAGCCAAGGGCAAGGGCAAGGTCGTGGCCGGCTTCGGCCCGCTGGTTGAACGCCTGATGATCAACCAGACCAACCCCGACCCGGCCCTCGGCGACGAGCGGTCGACGGTCAAGCATCCGCATCCGTTCCTGGCGCGTGGCTCTGTTGTGCCCCAGGCGATGTCCATGGCCATCGACCGCGCCCTGCTGGTCGAGATCGGCTACGGCACCGCGGGCAAGCTGACCTGCAACGTGCTGCCGTCGCCTGAAATCTACAACTCGACGGCCAATGACGGCTGCCTCGTGCAGGACATCGAAGGCGCGAAGAAGTTGCTGGATGACGCCGGTGTCGTCGACACCAATGGCGATGGCGTTCGGGAAATGAACGGCGTGCCGCTGAAGATCCTTTACCAGACCTCAACCAACGCCGTGCGCCAGGACTTCCAGGCGCTGATCAAGCAATGGTTCAGCGAGATCGGCATCGAAACCGAGTTGCGCAACATCAACGCGTCGGTCTTCTTCGGTGGCGACCCGGGCAGCCCGGACACGTTCCAGAAGTTCTACGCAGACATCGAGATGTATGCCAACAACTTCGACGGCACCGACCCGCAGGCCTACATGGGCAACTGGAAATGCGACAAGATCCCGAGCCCGGAAAACCAGTGGCAGGGTGAAAACATCCCGCGTTTCTGCGACCCGGCCTATGATGCGCTGCACGACGAGATGGCCACGACGGCCGAAATCGAAAAACGTGCAGAACTGGCCAAGGCGATGAACGACATGCTGATGCAGAACTACATCATCATTCCGCTCGTTCACCGCGGCACGGTTTCCGCCCACTCCAACACCCTGGGCGGGGTCGATCTGAACGTCTGGGACAGCCAGATGTGGAACGCGGCCGACTGGTATCGCGTGAAATAAACAGACCAACGGGCGCGTCCTGCCAACCGGGGCGCGCCCGACATTTGCCCGACCAACACCTGGAACAATGACCCAAGGCGCCGAGAAATGCTGAATTTCACGATCCGACGACTGATGATTTCGGTCCCGACGCTTTTGGTGATTGCCCTGGTGATCTTCACCCTGCTTGAGCTCGCACCGGGTGACCCGATGGCGCAAGTGCCTCTGACGGTGCCGCCCGATGTGAAGGAAAAGATGCGCGAGGCCCTGGG
>JALSJL010000455.1 GCA_026989405.1 Marinosulfonomonas sp.
ACCTGTTCGCGCACCGGGTGTTCGAACAGGTTCAGGCTGGCCCCGATGGTGATCAGTTTCGGCCGTGTTTGTCGCGCCAGGTCGCGCAGCCCGTCGATATCAACCGTGTAGCCGTCCGCATCCACCGGCGCGGTTTCGATGTTCAGCCCGTAAAGCCCCGCGCATCCGGCGTCGTGATGGGTCACATGCCCACCCACCGAGGCCGGCGGCGCGATGATCGTATCACCCGGCTTGCAGGTGGCCATGAAGCCGTAAAGGTTGGCAATCGCCCCCGAGGGAACCCTGATTTCGGCATATTGCGCATTGAACACCTCGGCGCAGAGTTCGGCGCAGATCACCTCGATTTCCTCGATCGCTTCCAGCCCCATCTCGTATTTGTCGCCCGGATAGCCCAGCGACGGGCGCGTGCCAAGCCCCGAGGCCAGCAGCGCCTCGGCGCGCGGGTTCATCACGTTGGTGGCCGGGTTCAGGTTGAAGCAGTCGCGCTCGTGGATCCGGCGGTTGGCGGTGGCCAGCGCTTCCAGCCGGTCGGCAAGCTCTGACGCGTCCGATTGCGCAGTTGTCCGGGCAATGCGTCGCGCAAGATCCTCACTGTGCGCCGGCACCCAGTTGCGTCGGTTCAGCGTCATTGGCCGTTCTCCCGTCTCTGCTGCCCGCATCGGCCGATTTGCTGTTGACTCGGCACCCCATCACGCTACAAGGCGGGCTTCATGGATTTCACGGGGCCGATGCGGACCCCGCGCGCAGGAGTTTAGATCATGGCGAAACCGACGACCATCAAGATTCGTCTGAATTCGACAGCCGGCACGGGCCATTTCTACGTGACCAAGAAGAACGCCCGCACCATGACCGAAAAGATGGTCGTGCGAAAGTATGACCCGGTCGTGCGCAAGCATGTCGAATACAAGGAAGGCAAGATCAAGTAACCTTGATCCGCCGTTGCATCCCGAAAGGCCGCGCCACATTGCGCGGCTTTTTCTTTTTGGTGCCCGAAAAACGTCTGATTTGGTGGGTAGCGGTGTGCATCCGGCGCCTGGATCGCCGGCCCGAAACAGGAATTGGAGACACCATGCGACTTCTTGCAATCGCGATTACTCTGACACTGGCCGCATGTTCGGTCACCAAGACGACCGACCGCCACAGCGGGGTTGGCTTTGGCAGCTACAACGTCCCGGCGAACTGAGGCGTTGATCCGAAATGAAAAGGGCCGGCAAAACTGCCGGCCCTTTCGCATGTCTGAAAGCGATTGGTTATTCGCGATTGCCCATGAACTGCAGCAGGAACATGAACAGGTTCACGAAATCCAGATACAGGTTCAACGCCCCCATGATGGCTGATTTCTGCAGCCATTCGGTGTCCATGTGCTGGGCATGCTGAATGTAGTCCGTCTTGATCTTCTGGGTGTCATAGGCGGTCAGGCCCGCAAAGATCAGCACACCGATAATCGAGATCGCGAAGTGAACCGCGGGCGAGCCGAGGAAGATGTTCACGATCGACGCCACGATCAGGCCGATCAGGCCCATGATCAGGAAGGCGCCCCAACCGGAGATGTCCTTTTTGGTGGTGTAGCCCCAAAGCGACAGCCCGGCGAAGGAAATCGCCGTCACCAGAAAGGTCTGGGTGATCGAAATGCCGGTGAAAACCGCGAAGATCCAGCTGAGCGACAGGCCCATCACCGCCGAAAAGGCGTAGAAGAACAACTGCGCGCCCGCCGCTGAAAGCCGGTTGATCGCCGCGCCGAAGGCAAAGACCATGCCGAGCGGGGCAAACATGATGATCCAGCCGAGGATGTTCGGCCGCAACGTGATCGGGTCGCGGAAAATGGCCAGCAGCGTGTCGTTCGAGCCAACCGCCCAGGCGGCAAGCGCCGTCACCAGCAGGCCCACGGACATTGTTCCGTAGACTTTGCTCATGTGGGCGCGCAGGCCCTCGTCGATTGCGGCCGTGCGAACACCTGCGGTTGCGCGTGCCGTCTGATAGTCAGCCATTTACATGCCTCCTGAATATTCCTGTTGGTGCCGCCAAACGCATTTGGCCGCTCTCACCAGACATATTGGCAGGAGCGGCCCGATTTTCAAGATGTTCGGGCCAGTTTGCGTCAAAATTCGACCCGCGGTCATTTCCGCCAGTTTGCCGGAACATCCCAGAGCGGCCGACTGGCTTCGATATCGGCCTCGCGCCGCGACAGCCCGATATCCTGCAGGGCGCAATCGTCAAGCTCGCTCAGGGCCTTGCGTTGCGCGCGCGCCGCAAGCGCCGCACCCAGAAACCCGAAAATTCCCGAAAACCGTGGTTTCCCGAATGGGAAAAACCTGATGTGAGTGGCTGCCTGTTTCATGGTCCATCCTTTCCCGTGTGTGAACTGTCGCCGATCAAGTATCAATTTGCTTGATGTTGATCGCAGAAACCGTATGATTAGTGAAATGAATGTTTATGGCTTTAACCATCAGGGATTGTGATATGCCAAGAAACCTGGATCTGACCGCCCTGCGTTCCTTTGTGGCGGTGGCCGACAATGGCGGTGTGACCCGTGCGGCCGGATACCTGAACCTGACGCAATCGGCCGTGTCGATGCAGCTCAAGCGGCTTGAGCAGTCAATGGACGTGTCCCTGCTTGACCGCACCGGCCGTGGAATTGCGCTCACCTCGGCCGGTGAGCAGTTGCTCGGCTATGCCCGCAAGATGCTCAGCCTGAATGACGAAGTGTATGGCCGGCTCACCAACAAGGATTTCGAGGGCGAGATCATTCTGGGGGTGCCGCATGATATCGTCTATCCGCCGATCCCCTCGGTCTTGCGGCGCTTCGATGCCGAGTTTCCGCGCGTCAGGGTGCAGATGCTTTCTTCGTATACGACCGCATTGAAAGACCAGTTCGCCCGCGGCGAGTGCGACATGATCCTGACCACGGAAGACGACTGCGACGCCGGCGGCGAGATCCTGACCACGCTGCCGCTGGTGTGGGTCGGGGCCAAGGGCGGTGTCGTCTGGAAAAGGCGGCCGCTTCGGTTGGCCTTCGAATACCGGTGCTTTTTCCGCAAACGGGTGCAGGCGGCGCTTGGGGCGGCGGGCATTCCCTGGGAAATGGCAATCGAATCCGAACAGTCGCGCCCGATCGAAGCATCGGTCAGCGCAGACCTTGCCGTGCATGCCATGCTCGAAGGCACCGAATCGCCCCATTGCGAGGTGATCGCACATGGCGGGGCTCTGCCCGAGCTTCCCAGTATCAACATCAACCTTTACCGGGCCGATACCGGAAAGGGCGAGATGACCGATGTGCTCGCCGAGCTGATCCGCAATGCCTTCAGTTGCGGCCCGCTTCAGGCTGTGGCCTGACAACCACTTTTCCGGTGGATTTGCGCGCGCGCAGCAGATCCAGGGCATCGCCGGCACGCGCGAGCGGCAGCACATGCGAAACATGCGGATGCAACCGGCCCGCCTCGTACATCCCGATCAGGTCGTTCAGGCTGTCGGTCAGGACCTGCGGCGCAAACCGCAGGTAGCCGCCCCAGTAATGGCCGATGACCGTGATGTTCTTGACCAGAATGATGTTGGCGGGGATCTGCGGAATGTCCCCGCTGGCAAAACCGATGACAACCACGCGCGCTTCCGGTTTGCACGCGCGCAGGGCGGCCTTGAACGGCGCGCCCCCCACCGGGTCATAGACGACATCCGCCCCGCCAAGGTCCTTGACGATGGCCGTCAGGTCATCGGTTGCGCTGTCGATCAGGACATCGGCGCCGGCCTTGCGCGCAACCTCCAGCTTGTCGGCGCCCCGGGCCACCGCAACCACGCGCGCGCCTGACAGCCTGGCAAGCTCTACCGCCGTCAGACCGACACCGCCCGCCGCACCCAGAACCAGCACGGTCTCGCCGGCCTGAAGCCGGGCACGCCGGATCAGGGCAAGGTGGCTTGTGCCATAGGCGATCTGAAACGCCGCGGCGGTTTCAAATGACATCTCGTCGGGCAGGGGCAGGCACCGCCGGGCCGGGAAACAGCCATATTCGGCCAGCCCGCCCGAGCCGGCAAACAGCGCAACGCGTTGGCCGGGTTTCAGATGCGAGACCTCCGCACCGGTTTCCTCGACGATCCCGGCCACCTCCATCCCCAGCGTGAAGGGCGGTTCCGGCGTTTCCTGATACTGTCCCTTTTCCATCAGGATATCGGCAAAATTCAGCCCGCAGGCCTCGATGCGCAGCAGAACCTCGTCTGCAGCGGGCTTCGGGGTGTCGATCTGCACCAGATGGCCCCCTTCGCCGAATGTCGTCACTTGAAAAGCCTGCACCGGGTCGGTCCCCTTTCGTCTGTTCGGCAACCGGATTAGTCGAGGCTTGGCGAAATGGCCAGCCGGGCAAGTGCGATCACAACCAAAAGTAGAATTTCCGGGGCCGCTCTGAAATGCCCGGGCTTGATTCGGAAATGCGGTCATTCTCCGCCAAGTAGAGCCCTCCAATTCGCAGGCAAGACCATTGTTTCCACCGGGGAACCATCGAAAAGCCCGATAACCAACGGAATTTGCAGCAGAAAAATTTCCGGCGTCTGACCTGTCCAAAAAGACAGGTTGAGAAATTCGTGCCAAACAAGGAAACCCATATGCACGTTTAACGAATAAGGAGTTACCCGATGAAACATCCTGTGGATGTGCATGTCGGCAAAAGAATCAGACACCGTCGGTGGATGGTTGGCATGACCCAACAGCAGTTGGCAGAAAAAGTCGGAATCAAATTTCAGCAAATTCAGAAGTATGAAACAGGGATGAACCGCGTCAGCGCGTCCAGGCTCTGGGACATTGCAGAAACATTGGAAGTCCCCGTCAACTTTTTCTTTGAAGGCATCGACGATGCCGGAGCACAAGAGCGTGTTGCCGGGGCCGCCATGCCCGGCGACATCATGGCCGACAAGGAAGCCATGGAACTGGTGCGGTCCTACTATGCGATCCCTGAAAACCAGCGCCGCCGGTTGTTCGAGCTTGCTCGCGTTCTGTCCGACGCAGCCTGATCCGGCTTTGACTTGACCCTTGCTGCGGTCGCGACTACCCGATCCGGGTGGCGCGACCGGGGTGGGCAATGGTGAGACTTTCCGACAATCAGAAAACCGAACTGATCTCGGCCGCACATGCTGCGGCCGATGCATCGCGTGCCGTGACCATGGCCCATTTTCGCACATCCGGTCTGCAGACCGCAAACAAGGATGCCGCGGGGTTTGATCCGGTCACGATTGCCGATCGCGAGGCCGAAGCAACAATCCGGCGGGTTCTGGACGAGTTGCGGCCGCAAGACGGCGTTCAGGGTGAAGAGTTTTCCGAACAGCCCGGATCTTCGGGGCTGACCTGGGTGCTCGACCCGATCGATGGCACGCGCGGCTTCATCAGTGGCACTCCGACCTGGGGCACCCTGATTGCCCTGCGCGACCGGTCCGGTCCGATTTTCGGACTGATCGACCAGCCCTTCACCAATGAACGGTTTGTCGGTGGGTTGGGCGCGGCGGAACTGGTGCAAGGCGGCGGTCGGCGGCCCCTGCGCACCGGGGGCGGCCGTCACCTCGGTTCGTCGATTCTGTTCAGCACATTCCCGGAAATCGGCACACCGACCGAACAGGCGGCCTTCCAGGCGCTTTCGGCGAAGGTTCGGCTGACCCGCTATGGCATGGATTGCTACGCCTACGCTCTGCTTGCGCTGGGCATGGTCGACCTCGTGGTCGAGGCGGGGCTGCATGCCTATGACATCCAGGCGCCAATTGCCGTCATTCAGGCCGCCGGCGGCGTTGTCACCAACTGGGCCGGCGATCCGGCCCATGACGGCGGCCGCGTTGTCGCCGCCGCAAACAGGCGCCTGCATGAACAGGCGCTCGAGCTTCTTTCGACCCATGGTGGCTGAGGCCATGACTTGCGCATGAGCGGCCTGTCTTGCTAACCTCGGTGCCGGATGTCCGAGTCCTTCCCCCCTTCTGTCGGCATCCGCTCACACTTCAGGCGAAGGGGCGAAAAGGAGTGTGGGACATGGCCGCCGAGCGCGAGATCCTGATCAGAAATGCAGATGTGATCCTGACCATGGATGACAGCCGCCGCGAGCTGTCGGCAAGCGATATTCTGGTTCGCGATGGCAAGATCGTATCGGTTGGGCCGGGGCTTGCGCGAAGGCGCCACGAGATCGACGCAACCGGCTGCCTTGTCACGCCGGGCCTCGTGAATACCCATCACCACCTGTATCAGACCCTCACGCGGGCGGTGCCGGGCGGGCAGGATGCCCTTCTGTTTGGCTGGCTCAGGACGCTCTACCCGATATGGGCACGCTACGGGCCGGAGGAAATGCGCATTTCGGCGCAGGTCGGGCTGGCAGAGCTTGCCCTGTCGGGCTGCTCGCTGACCTCCGATCACCTTTACCTGTTTCCGAACGGCTCGCGGCTGGACGACACGATCGAGGCGGCACAGGACATCGGTCTGCGCTTTCATGCGACCCGCGGCTCGATGTCGATCGGCGAAAGCGCGGGGGGGCTGCCGCCGGACGCGCTGACCGAGCGGGAAGGCGACATTCTCGACGACTGTATCAGGGTCATCGACGCCTTTCATGACCCGCGTGAGGGGGCCATGGTGCGGATCGGGCTTGCCCCGTGCTCACCGTTTTCCGTCAGCCGCGACCTGATGCGCGACACGGCCCTTCTGGCGCGCGACAAGGGGGTGATGCTGCACACGCATCTGGCTGAAAACGATGAAGATATTGCCTATTCTCTGGAAAAGTTCGGCTGCCGCCCGGGCCAGTATGCCGATGATCTGGGCTGGACGGGAAAGGACGTCTGGCACGCCCATTGCGTCAAGCTCGACGGGTCCGAAATTTCGCTGTTTGCGAAAACCGGGACCGGGGTTGCGCATTGCCCCTGTTCCAATTGCCGGCTTGGCTCGGGCATCGCGCCGGTGCGACAGATGCGCGATGCCGGGGTCCGGGTGGGGCTTGGCGTTGACGGGTCGGCCTCCAACGACGCGGGCAATATCGCCGCCGAAGCGCGCCAGGCCATGCTGCTGCAACGGGTGGCCAACGGGGCCGACGCGATGAGCGCGCGCGAAGCGCTCGAGATCGCCACACGGGGCGGCGCCGACGTTCTCGGGCGCCCCGACTGCGGGCGGATCGCACCGGGAAAACGCGCGGACATCGCCATCTGGGACGTCAGCCAGATCGAAAGCGCCGGAAGCTGGGACAAGGCCGCGCTGTTGCTGGCCGGGCCGCAAAAGGTGCGCGACCTGCTCGTGGACGGCCGCCACGTCGTGAGCGACGGGCAGCTCGTGGCACTTGATCAGCGCGCCCTGGCCGCCCGGCAAGATCAACTTGCACTGGCATTGATCAACGGCTGACTCGCGCCAAACCGCCGATTTTCGGTATCGGTGCAAAAATGTCTGGTTTTCACCACATTCTCGTGCCGAAAGTCATGTTCTGTCTGCTCAGAAGATTCTGTCTGCAATCCGGGGAACGACCAGGTGAAACACGCTTTCGCAGCTGCCATGACCGCCATGCTCGCACTTGGGGCCTGCCAGACGACTGGCAACATTGCCTCCATGAACCTGCCGCCGCCCAACAGCACGGTGGCTGTCGGCACGTTCCCGGCGTTTCAGAACGACCTGAACTCGGCGCGCAGCGGGCCGGGGCTCAACCCCTTGTCATACAACGCCAAACTTGCCGCCGCCGCGCAGGTTCACGCCGATGACATGTCGGCCAATTCGTTCATGGATCATGTCGGATCGGACGGCAGCACCTTTGATCAGCGCATCACGGCGCAGGGCTACAACTGGTCATGGGCGGCTGAAAACATCGCGCAGGGCTACACCAGCGAGGCGGCCGTGTTTGCGGCATGGATGGCCTCGCCGGGGCACCGCGCCAACATGCTTTCGGCAGAGCCGACCGAATTCGGGCTTGCCCGGGCCCCCGGCAACTACTGGGCGCTGGAGCTTGCGCGCCCGTTCTGAAGCCTGCCGTTGGCATAGACCGCCCGGATCGCCCGGTCATCGCCCATCATGATCGTCGGGAACAGCGTTTCCCACACCGTTTCGGCCCGCGCGGCGCGTTGTTCGATCGCAGGTGTCGAGGCAAGATCCAGAACGGCGATGTCGGCGTCCATGCCCGGCGCAAGGTTGCCGATCCTGTCGGCAAGCCTCAGCGCGCTGGCCGAGCCGGCGGTGGCAAGCCACCAAAGCTGCGCCGGATGCAGGGCAGTGCCGCGCAACTGGGCAATCTCGTAGGCCGCAGCCATCGTGCGCAACATCGAAAATGATGACCCGCCACCTGTATCTGTCGCCAGACCGATCCGGTGCCCTTCCCCCATCCGGGCGGCCATGTCGAACAGCCCCGAGCCGATAAAGCTGTTCGAGGTCGGGCAATGGATCAGCGCCGCGCCGACCTCCCTGAGGCGGGCGGTTTCGCGCGGTGTCAGGTGGATGGCGTGGCCGAACAGGGCGTTCGGGCCAAGCAGGCCGAATTGTTCGTAGGTATCCAGATAGTCGCGCGCCTCCGGGAACAGCTGCCTGACCCATTCGATTTCCGGCAGCTGTTCGCTCAGGTGGGTCTGCATCGGGCAGTCCGGAAATTCCTGCCAGAGCGCGCCCAGTGCCGCCAGTTGCTCGGGGGTGGAGGTCGGTGAAAACCGCGGCGTGATCGCATAAGAGGCGCGCCCCTGGCCATGCCACCTTTCCAGCAGGCGCTTGCTGTCGTCATAGGCGCTTTGCGCCGTGTCCAGCAAACCGTCCGGCGCATTCCTGTCCATGCAGGTCTTGCCGCCGACAACCCTGAGCCCACGCGCCAGCGCGGCGTCAAAGAAGGCGTCGACACTGACCGGGTGAATGGTGCAGAAACTGGCGACGGTGGTCGTGCCGTTGGCCAGGACCAGGTCGAAATACCGCTCGGCCGTTTCCCGGGCACAGGCTTCATCTTCAAAGCGCATTTCTTCCGGAAAGGTGTAGTGGTTCAGCCAGTCGATCAGCTGTTTGCCCCAGCTCGCGATAATGCCGGTTTGCGGGTAGTGGGCATGGGCATCGACAAACCCGGCGCTGAGCAGGGCGTCGGCGAAATCGTGGATATCGGCCCGTGGGTATTTGTCACGCATCGCCCCGGCCTCGCCGACCTCGAGAATGCGGCCCGCGCGCAAGACGACGCCGCCGCGCCGGCGCCACAGCGCGGCGCGTTCCGGGTCGGACCGGAACGGATCGCTTTCGAACGAAAGCACTTGCCCCAGAAGCAGGGTGTCTTTCATGTCATGCTCCATGCCGGTCACTCTATGGGCACCGGACGGCTGCGTAAATCGCCTGATTTGCTCTGTTTCTTTGAAGCAGTATTGCCTAGTGTGCAGGCAAAAGAGGATTGGGCATGATCGAGCTGGACACCGCCGAAGCAGAACGCGAAGAAGAGGACTACGGCCTCGGCAAGAGCACGGTCCAGCCGGTGCTCGAGGCGCTCGAAGCCGGGGACCGGGACAGGCTGGTTGCGCTTCTCGATGCCCTGCACCCGGCCGACATTGCCGACCTTCTCGAGCAGATCGGAGAAAACGACCGGATTCGCCTGGTTCGCCTCTACGGCAAGGACTTCGACGGTGAGATCCTTTCCGAACTGGATGAAAACGTCCG
>JALSJL010000456.1 GCA_026989405.1 Marinosulfonomonas sp.
ACTCAATGAACCGCCGAAATTGGGGACGCTGCTGGCTTTGCTCGCGCTGCCAAACCCGGAATGGGTGTGGAGCGGCCAGCCCTTTCCCCGCTGGATATGGGAGCACCAGTGAGCCCTTGTCCAGATCCCGCTCGATCAGCGAGATGCCGCAGACAAGAAACCCGACATCCTTGCGGACAGCCTCAAGCGCCATCACGGCACGCCGGTAGTACGGCCCGCGGTCGGCCCCCGTGCACCGCGTTCCGAAGGCTTCGAACCAGCTGCCAAATCCCGGCCTTTCCTCCTCGCTTCGATGCTCCTCGAGGTGTAGAAGCGGCATACCCTCCATCTCGTGCTCTGTGTCGTAGTCGGCAATGCGGCGCAGGTTGTCGGGGCTGCACACCGGGACGAGGTAGTCCGAATAAAGCGGCTCTCCTTTGTCCGGCCCACCATATTCCACCCGAATATCCGGAGCTCCCAGCCGCATCGGTACGTCGCCTGCGCCATTTATGCAAAAGAGAATATTCGGGTAATCTTCGCGGAAGGCGGGCAACCTGGGTGCCAGCCACAATTCGGACCAATCCGGGTCGGCTACCATGTGAATCTCACTGACGCGCTGGAAATCAAGTGTCTCGCTGACCCGTTCGAGCGCCTCAAAGGCAGTGTGCAAATCGACGAGTGCCGCAGCAAGCTCAGGCGTCGGGTGCAGCCCCGACCGGCCCCGGACCAGAAGATCGGTTCCAAGGTAGTCCTCGAGGGCGCGAATCCTTTGTCCGACCGCAGCGGGCGTGATGCCCAACTGGCTTGCCGCAGCTTTGAGAGAGCCCTCGCGGATGGCGGTTTCGATCGCTTGCAGGGATTTCAGGTGGGTGGCCATAGGATCATGATAAAGAAATCCTTTCCCCCGGGCAAAGATTTTGACTGAGAATAAAGAAAAGCTTTCGGCAAGAAAAGAAATCTTGGTTTGGATTTTGCATGTCAAGCTGTCACGCTTCTAGCACACAGCAACATGGAGGTATTGAAATGCTGAAGAGATTTGTAATCGAACGCGACATCCCGGGCATCGGCGAATTTTCCTTGACCGAGCTTTGCGCGGCATCGCGCGCATCCAACAAGGCGCTCGCAGATGTGGGTCCGACTATTCAGTGGCAACATTCGTATGTCGCCGGAGACAAGACCTTCTGCATCTACCTCGCCGAGAGCGAGGGCGAGATTCAGCGACATTCCGAACTGTCGGGAATTCCGGTCAGCAAGATCACCGAAGTGGCCCAGATCATCGACCCGCTGACCGCGAACAATTAATCCAACTGACATACAAACGGCAGCTGCAAAACCAGGCGTCTGCCGTTTGCTTTGACGAGAGCCACGTCTTGACGACGTCCGCTTTCAACACGTTGTGTCAGTTCGTCCTTTGCGGGGCATTCGGGAAAAAGGGCTCAAAACGGGCATTTTCCACACCCCCTTCCACACCCCCCTTGCCCCATCCACCCACTTCCCCTATACGCCCCCGGTGGCCTTTCGCGGTCGCAGAATCACAACACACGCCGTGGTTGGCCCCTTTGTCGCTCGTGGGTCATATCCGGCAATAGGAGAAGCGACATGAAACTGAACGAACTCCGGGACAACCCCGGTGCAACCAAACCCCGTAAACGCATTGGCCGCGGTGTCGGCTCTGGCACCGGCAAGACCGGCGGCCGCGGCATCAAGGGTCAGAAATCGCGCTCGGGCGTGGCCATCAAGGGCTATGAGGGCGGCCAGATGCCGCTCTACCAGCGTCTGCCGAAACGCGGCTTCAACAGCCGTAACCGGAAAAGCTTCGCGGTGGTGAACCTTGGCATCCTGCAGAAATTCATCGACGCCAAGAAACTGGACGCCAAGAAAGAGATCACCGAAGACGCCCTGCTCGAAGCCGGCGTGATCCGGCGCAAGCTCGACGGTGTGCGCATCCTGGGCAAGGGGGAAATCACCTCCAAGGTCAAGCTTTCGGTCACCGGCGCGTCGAAATCGGCCATTGAAGCGGTCGAGAAGGCCGGCGGCTCACTGACCGTCACAAAGCCGGCAGCGGCGGAATAAGGCTTGTGAAGCAGGCCACGTCTGCTTACATCCATTAGAGTTTTCCAAACGCCGCTGGATCGGGAAACCGTCTCAGCGGCGTTTTCAGTCGAAAGAGAGACCTGAAACATGGCATCCGCAGCAGAACAAATGGCCGCCAACATGAGCTGGGGCGCGTTTGGCAAAGCGACAGAACTTCGCCAGCGCATCCTGTTTACCCTCGGCCTGCTGATCGTCTACCGGCTTGGCACCTACATCCCGGTTCCCGGCATCGACGCGGCGGCGCTGCGCAATTTCATGGAGCAGGCGTCCACCGGCATCGGCGGCATTCTCAACATGTTTACCGGCGGCGCCATTTCGCGGATGGGGATATTCGCGCTCGGGATCATGCCGTATATTTCGGCCTCGATCATCGTGCAGCTGATGACGGCGATGGTGCCCCAGCTCGAACAGCTCAAGAAAGAAGGTGAGCAGGGGCGGCGCAAGATCAACCAGTATACGCGCTACGGCACCGTGTTCCTGGCCACAGCCCAGGCCTTTGCCCTGGCCGCCAGCCTGGAAGCCGGCAACCTGGCCTCCGATCCGGGGCTGTTTTTCCAGGCCTCCACCGTGATCACGCTGGTCGGCGGCACCATGTTCCTGATGTGGCTGGGCGAGCAGATCACCGCACGCGGCATCGGCAACGGCATTTCGCTGATCATTTTCGTCGGCATCGTCGCCGAGCTTCCGCAGGCGCTGGCGCAGTTCTTTGCCTCGGGCCGCTCGGGCGCGCTGAGCCCGGCGGTGATCATCGGCGTGATGGTGATGGTCGTCGTGGTGATCGGCTTTGTCGTGTTCATGGAACGCGCGCAACGCAAGATCACCATCCAGTATCCGCGCCGCCAGGTCGGCATGAAGGTCTATGACGGCGGCACCTCGCACCTGCCGATCAAGGTCAACCCGGCCGGCGTCATCCCCGCGATCTTCGCCTCCTCGCTCTTGTTGCTGCCCACCACGCTTGCGACATTCAACAGCGGCCAGACCGGACCCGTAATGTCGACGATCCTCGCCTATTTCGGCCCCGGTCAGCCGCTCTACCTGCTGTTTTTCGGCGCCATGGTCGTTTTCTTCACCTTCTTTTACACCTTCAACGTGGCCTTCAAGGTCGACGAAGTGGCCGAGAACCTGAAAAACCAGAACGGTTTCATCCCCGGCATCCGCCCCGGCAAGAAGACCGAGGAATATCTGCAATATGTGGTGACCCGTATCCTGGTGCTCGGCTCGGCCTACCTTGCCGCTGTCGTGCTGCTGCCGGAGATCCTGCGCACCAGGCTGGGCGTGCCGTTCTACTTTGGCGGCACATCGGTGCTGATCGTGGTCTCGGTCACCATGGACACGATCAACCAGGTGCAGTCGCATCTGCTGGCGCACCAGTATGAAAACCTGATCGAAAAATCGCAACTGCGCGGCAAGAAACGCAAGAAAAAGGGACCGGCCCGCCGATGAACATCATTCTTCTCGGGCCGCCCGGCGCCGGCAAGGGCACGCAGGCCCGCCGCCTCGTCGATGAGCGCGGCATGATCCAGCTTTCCACCGGCGACATGCTGCGCGCCGCGCGCAAATCGGGCACCGAAATGGGCAAGGTCGTGGCCGAGGTCATGGATCGCGGCGACCTCGTGACCGATGAAATCGTCATTGGCCTGATCGAAGAGCGCCTTACGGGCGACCAGGGCGCCGGTTTCATCTTTGACGGTTTTCCGCGCACGCTGGCCCAGGCCGACGCGCTGGGAGAGCTGCTGGAGCGGCTCGGCCAGAAGCTTGGCTGCGTGATCGAGATGCAGGTGGACGATGACGCGCTGGTTGCGCGTATCGTGGCGCGCTCGACCTGCGCGCAATGCGGCGAAAGCTACAACGACATCTCCAAGCCGATCCCGGCCGACGGCAAATGCGCCGTCTGTGGCGGCACCGAATTCATCCGGCGCGCCGATGACAACGAAGAAAGCCTCAAGCAGCGGCTGATGGAATATTACAAGAAGACCTCGCCGCTGATCGGCTATTACTATTGCAAGGGAACGCTGCGCCGGGTCGATGGCCTGGCCGATATCGATACGGTTGCAGCCGCCATCGGCGAGGTTCTCGACCGCGATTGCGGCTGAGCGGCGGCATGAATTTCGGGGCCGGGCACACTGTGCCCTCCCGACCCCTTGACGCTTGGCAAATAAACCCGTAGATCACCGCATCCCGCAAGGGAATCGGACCGAAAATCCGGGGTCGCACCCCGGCACGATCCACCAGAAATTCAGCCGAAGCCCGCCGGTGCAACTGCCTGCGGGTCTACGTTGTGAAAAAAGGTTCTGGGGTTACGGAACCGCAACGAAAAGGAAAGCAAACGTGGCACGTATCGCCGGCGTCAACATACCCACTGGAAAGCGGGTTCCAATCGCCCTTACCTACATCACCGGAATTGGCCCGTCCTCGGCCAAAAAGATCTGCGAAGCCGTCAAGATCGACGAAAGCCGCCGGGTCAACGAACTGTCGGACAGCGAAGTGCTCGCGATCCGCGAATTCATCGACAGCAATTTCACCGTCGAAGGCGACCTGCGCCGCGAAGTGCAGATGAACATCAAGCGCCTGATGGACCTTGGCTGCTACCGTGGCCTGCGCCACCGCCGCAACCTGCCGGTTCGCGGCCAGCGCACCCACACCAACGCTCGCACCCGCAAAGGCCCCGCAAAGGCCATTGCCGGCAAGAAGAAATAGGGGGGCCGGAAGATGGCACGCGACAAGACACGCACCAAGCGCAAGGTCCGCAAGAACATCGCCGCGGGTGTTGCCCATGTGAACAGCTCGTTCAACAACACCAAGATCCTGATTTCCGACGTCCAGGGCAATGCAATCGCCTGGTCCTCGGCCGGCACCATGGGCTTCAAGGGCTCGCGCAAGTCGACGCCCTATGCCGCCCAGATGGCCGCCGAAGACGTGGGCCGCAAGGCGCAGGAACACGGCGTCAAGACATTGGAAGTGGAAGTCCAGGGGCCCGGCTCGGGCCGCGAAAGCGCCCTGCGCGCCCTGGCTGCCGCCGGGTTCAACATCACCTCGATCCGCGATGTGACCCCGATGGCCCACAACGGTTGCCGCCCGCCGAAACGGCGCCGCGTCTAGAATTGCCATTTTGCGACCTCGGGCCGTCATCCCGCCGGCCCGGGTTTCGTTATTTTGAACCTCGGGCGTTTGCTGACTTGGGACATGGGTCAGCGAACAGGAATTGAGGAGACAACCATGATCCACAAGAATTGGGCTGAACTGATCAAGCCGACACAACTGGACGTCAAGCCGGGCAATGACCCGGCGCGTCAGGCCACAATGGTCGCCGAACCGCTTGAGCGTGGCTTCGGCCTGACGCTTGGCAACGCCCTGCGTCGCGTGTTGATGAGTTCGCTGCAGGGCGCTGCGATCTCGTCCATCCAGATCGACAACGTCCTGCATGAGTTTTCGTCGGTCGCCGGTGTGCGCGAAGACGTCACCGACATCGTGCTGAACCTGAAGGGCGTGGCCATCCGCATGGAAGTCGAGGGGCCCAAGCGCCTGTCGATTTCCGCGAAAGGCCCGAGTGTCGTGACAGCGGGCGACATCTCGGAAAGTGCCGGTATCGAGATTCTGAACAAGGATCACGTGATCTGCCACCTTGACGAGGGCGCCGATCTTTACATCGAACTGACGGTCAGCACCGGCAAGGGCTATGTGTCGGCCGACAAGAACCGCCCGGAAGATGCGCCGATCGGCCTGATCCCGGTCGATGCGATCTATTCGCCGGTCAAGAAGGTCAGCTACGACGTGCAGCCCACCCGCGAGGGCCAGGTGCTCGACTATGACAAGCTGACGCTCAAGCTGGAAACCGACGGTTCGATCACCCCCGAGGACGCGGTGGCCTTCGCCGCCCGCATCCTGCAGGACCAGCTGTCGATCTTCGTGAATTTCGACGAGCCGGAAAGCGCCAGCCGCAAGGAAGAAGACGACGGGCTCGAATTCAACCCGCTGCTTCTGAAGAAGGTCGACGAACTGGAGCTGTCGGTGCGTTCGGCCAACTGCCTGAAGAACGACAACATCGTTTACATCGGCGACCTGATCCAGAAGACCGAGGCCGAGATGCTGCGCACGCCGAATTTCGGGCGCAAGTCGCTCAACGAGATCAAGGAAGTTCTGTCGGGCATGGGTCTGCATCTGGGCATGGATGTCGAGGAATGGCCGCCGGAAAACATCGAGGATCTGGCCAAGAAATTCGAAGACCAGTTCTGAGTATCGGGTGGGCCGGGTTTGTACGAACCCGGTCCACCGTCGCCGTACGTTTCGTATGTTTGCGGGCCCCCGCAACGTGCGAAGGGTGCAAACCGGGCACCTGCCCCAAGGAGAGCACGGCGCACGCACGCCGGGCCGGACAAAGCAAAATTGAAGAAGGACCAGAACCATGCGCCACGCACGCGGATACCGCCGCCTGAACCGAACCCACGAGCACCGCAAGGCGCTCTTTGCCAACATGGCCGGTTCGCTCATCGAACATGAACAGATCAAGACGACACTGCCCAAGGCCAAAGAGCTTCGGCGCATCATCGAAAAGCTGGTAACCCTTGGAAAACGCGGTGATTTGCACGCCCGCCGCCAGGCTGCCGCGCAGTTGAAGCAGGATGCCTATGTGGCAAAACTGTTTGAGGTGATCGGCCCGCGTTACAAGGACCGCCAGGGCGGGTATGTGCGCGTTCTCAAGGCCGGCTTTCGCTATGGCGACATGGCCCCGATGGCCATCATCGAGTTTGTCGACCGCGACGTGAACGCCAAGGGCGCCGCCGACAAGGCCCGGGTTTCCGCCGAGGAAGGCACCGAGGCCGAATAGGCTAACCCGTTGAAAACATTAATGATCCGCGGCGCCCGGGCGCCGCGGATTTTGCTTTTGGCCCTGCAGGGCCGCCCGCCGCGCCCGTGGCATACCCGCGCAGGGGGCCACGCCGGCGCTGGATACTACCAGTTGGGATGCAGACAAACAAAAACACAAGTTAAAGTTGACAAGTTTTTTTGCAGCTTGTCTAACAAGGCATGCGCCAACCAACCCGCCAACCGATTCCAGTCAGGAAACAATACCTGAGCTCCACACCCGGTCACGACCGGCGGCTGCGGGTTCTGGCCTGTTGAGGCAATACGCTCAACCGGTTTGAAAAAACATGAGGAAAGTGGTCTAAAGATGTGGCAGCCGACAAAGGAAATTTTTCTGAGTCCACATGACCAAATTGAATCGAGTGGAATATTGATGAACAGTAACCGGGCAGTGGAACAGCTCCTGGAAGAGTTGGACGACTTGGCGCCTTGTGGGTATTCAGTTGGGCTGCACATTCGCTACGCCTCACCACTGGTTTACAAGAAGACCTTCAACGAAGAGTGGCAGAAAATTTACGATGAGAATGCGTATGCGTTGCGCGACCCCACTGTTTTCTGGGGGTTGGGCGTCAAGGGTGCCACCCGTTGGAGTGCGATAAAACTGCCGGATCCATTCAGCATCATGGAAAAATCCCGCGAGTTCGGGCTGCTCTACGGGGCAGTAATTTCGTGGGGGCCGATTACTTCGAGATCGATCGTGGGAATTGCCAGGGACGACAGGGAATTCACGGACGAGGAAATCGACGCAGCCGTAGAGATTGTAAAGAAACTGCATGATCTGGCTGAACCACCAACTGAACTCACTAATGCGCAGGTTGAGGCTCTGCGATTGTTGTCTGACGGGTATCGGCATACCGCTGCAGCTGCCAAACTCGGAATTTCCGAGAGTGCTTTGAAGGCACGGCTCAAATCCGCTCGAACTCGCCTGGGGGCAAGAACGACTGCTGAGGCGATTCGAAAAGCCAGAGAGTACAGGTTTCTGTAATGTAACAGGCCAGCCCGCCAGATCAGGTTATCCAACCCCGAACTGGAGGCTAATATGCAAGCTACTACACTATCATTTGACAACATGCACAAGCATGGGGATCTCTTTCCCAATATGCTCAGGGCACGTCACAGCACGTTCATCGATCGCAAGAAATGGCAACTGCCCGAGGCAGATGGCATGGAATACGACCAGTATGACACCCCGGCCAGCCGTTGGGTTTGCGTGCACGAATTCGGAGAGATTCTGGCAGGTGTCAGGCTGACCCCGACTACAGCGCGTTGCGGCATCTATTCCTACATGATCCGCGACGCCCAGCTTGGGCTGCTCGAAGCGATCCCGAGCAATCTTCTCTGGGAAGAGGCGCCGGTTGCACCACATGTGTGGGAAAGTTCGCGCGTGTTCGTGGCCCGGGCGGTACCGTCGCGCCAAAGGCTTCGCGTTCAGGTCGCGTTGATCAGCGAAATGGTCAATTCGGCCCGAAGCCTCGGTGCCACGTCATTGCTTGGTATCATTCCCGAGCATTCGCCGCGCCTTGCGCGACGGACCGGGATCGACTGTGTTCCGGCCGGCCCGGTTCTTGATTTTGAGGACAACCGAAGCGTTTGTGTCAAAATCAATCTGGCGCAGAAACTGCACTGACGATTGTGTCTCGCGCACGCTTTCAACCGGCGTGCGCGGCGCTTATGGTGCGTCCATGGCCGATTTGTTTGGAACCGCATCTGTTACCAGCGACACCGGGCGGGCGCACCGCCCGCTCGCCGACCGGCTTCGCCCGGTTTCGCTTGCAAATGTCATCGGGCAGGACCACCTGCTTGGCCCCGAGGGGCCGCTTGGGGCCATGCTGGCCTCCGAAAGCCTGGGCTCGCTGATATTCTGGGGGCCTCCGGGCGTTGGCAAGACAACAATTGCCCGTCTGCTCGCTCATGAGTCGGATCGTCATTTTGAGCAGATCAGCGCTATTTTTTCGGGCATCTCAGACCTGAAAAAGGTGTTCGAATCCGCGAGGCTCCGCCACCAGAACGGGCGCGGCACAGTTTTGTTCGTCGATGAAATCCACCGGTTCAACAAGGCGCAGCAAGACAGTTTCCTGCCCCACATGGAAGATGGCACGATTGTTCTGGTCGGGGCCACGACCGAAAACCCCAGCTTCGAGCTGAACGCAGCCCTGCTGTCACGTGCGCAAGTTCTCGTTCTTGAGCGCCTGGGTATCGATGCACTCGAAAAGCTGGCGCAACGGGCCGAAACGGAAACCGGGAAGGCACTGCCATTGGAGGCAAGCGCCCGAACCGCGCTTCTGGAAATGGCCGATGGCGATGGACGGGCCTTGCTGAACCTGGTGGAGCAAGTGCTCGCATGGTCGCTGGACAGCCCGCTTGGCGCCGAAGCTCTGAGTGAGCGCTTGATGCGCCGGGCCTCGAAATACGACAAGAGCGGTGATGAGCACTACAACCTTGTTTCCGCCCTGCACAAATCGGTTCGCGGCTCGGACCCGGACGCAGCGCTTTACTGGCTGGCCCGCATGCTGGCTGGTGGCGAAGACCCCCGCTACCTGGCCCGGCGGATCACACGAATGGCAATCGAAGATATCGGTCTTGCCGACCCGCAGGCACAGGGCGTCTGCCTTCAGGCATGGCAAACATA
>JALSJL010000457.1 GCA_026989405.1 Marinosulfonomonas sp.
ATGCGACGTGTCCCCCCGGCTGGAAAGCACCCTGACGCTGGCGGCCCTTACCCAATGCCTGACCCGCATGCTTTGGCGGCTGGCGCGGAACAATCAGCGCTGGCGGATTTACGAAACCTTCCTGGTCGCCGAAAATCGGTGGCGGGCGCAACGATATGGCGTTTCGGAGGGGCTGATCGATTTCGGCCAACGCCGGCTGGAACCGTTCAGCGAACTGGTCCGCGAGATGATCGAGCTGGTCGATGAAGATGCCGAGGCGCTGGGGTGCCGCGACGAAGTGCGCGCCGCCACGACCCTGGTCGCTGACGGCAATGCTTCGGACCGCCAGCGCGCGGTCTATCGCGCGGCGCGAAACGGTGGTTCCGACCGTCCGGCCGCCCTGCGCGCGGTCGTGGCCCATCTGGTCGAGGAATTCTCCGTCGATCTGTGAATGAAAGTCCACTTGCCTGTTGCGCCGGCACCGGGCAAAATGAACGCGCGTTCAATTCAACCCGGAGCACCGCATGGATTTCGCCCTGTCCGAAGAACAAACCGCCATTTTCGACATGGCCCGCGCTTTCGGCGAAGAACACATCGCCCCACATGCCCGCGACTGGGAAGCGGCCGGGTCCATCCCGAAAGAGCTTTGGCCACAAGTGGGCGAACTTGGCTTTGGCGGGCTGTATGTTGGCGAGGACAGCGGCGGCACCGGGCTGACGCGTCTGGACTCAACACTGGTTTTCGAGGCGTTGTCACGCAGTTGCATCTCGGTCGCATCGTTCCTGTCGATCCACAACATGTGTCTGGGGATGATCGACAAGTTCGCCAGCGCCGAGATGAAGGCGCGTTTTCTGCCCGACGCCATCGCCATGCGAACGATATTTTCCTATTGCCTGACCGAGCCGGGATCAGGCTCGGACGCGGCAGCCCTGAAAACGCGCGCAACCAGAACCGATCGGGGCTATGCCCTGACCGGCACCAAGGCCTTCATCTCGGGCGGTGGATATTCCGATACCTATGTGGTCATGGCCCGCACCGGTGAAGACGGCCCGCGCGGCATTTCGGCTTTCGTCGTCGAGGATGCCACGGACGGCCTGTCATTTGGCGCACTGGAAGACAAGATGGGCTGGAAAAGTCAGGAGACCCGGCAGGTTCAGTTCGATGATTGCTCCGTTCCAGCCGAAAACCTGCTTGGAGAAGAAGGCAAGGGGTTCAGATACGCGATGGCCGGGCTGGACGGCGGGCGGCTGAACATTTCTGCCTGCGCCCTTGGCGGCGCGCAGGCCGCCCTTGATGCAACCCTTCAATACATGGGTGAACGCAAGGCTTTCGGACGCCCGATCGACCAGTTCCAGGCGCTGCAGTTCCGGCTTGCCGACATGGAAAGCGAATTGCAGGCGGCGCGCACCTTCCTGCGACAGGCGGCCTGGAAACTGGACACGCGCGCGCCGGACGCCACCAAGTTCTGCGCCATGGCCAAACGTATCGTCACCGAAACCGCCAGCAAGGTCGCCAACCAGTGCCTGCAGCTGCATGGCGGCTATGGCTACCTGGCGGATTACGGGATCGAGAAGGTCGTGCGCGATATTCGGGTCACGGAAATCCTCGAAGGCACCAACGAAATCATGCGGCTGATCGTGGCGCGCGCTTTGCTGGCGGAGCGGGGATGATGGCACCCCGCTGCCAACACCGCCCTGCCGGCCGACCACGCCGGGCCGCGCCCGACCGCCCCCACGGGCAGGCGCATGAGCCAGTCCCCCGCCGGGCCGGGCGCCACCCTTTGCGCTCTGCCGATCACCCGTCGCCATGCGGAGCCGCCCGATGAGCGATGACATCCTCATCCGCAAGACCGGCCGCGCCGGGCGCATCACGCTGAACCGGCCCAGGGCGCTGAACGCGGTCACCTCCGAGATGTGCACGGCCATCGAACGCGCCATTGATGCCTGGCGCGAGGATGACGAGGTAGCCCTGGTGGTGATCGACGCCGTTGGAGACAAGGCGTTTTCCGCTGGCGGCGACATTGCCGAGATGTATCGCACCGCGTCGCAAGGCGATTATGCCTATGGCCGCAGATTCTGGGCCGATGAATACCGGATGAATGCCAAGATCTTCAATTTTCCCAAGCCCTATGTCGCCTTCATGCAGGGGTTCACCATGGGCGGGGGTGTCGGCATTTCCTGCCATGGCTCGCACCGGATCGTGGGGCAGAGCAGCAAGATCGCAATGCCGGAATGCGGTATCGGGCTGGTGCCGGACGTTGGGGGCAGCCTGTTGCTTGCGCGCGCGCCGGGGCGGCTGGGGGAATACCTGGGCACCACCGGCACGCGCATGGGACCGGGCGATGCGATACACGCGGGTTTTGCCGACTACTACCTTCCCGAGGCGGACTGGCCGGCATTGATCGAAGAGCTGGAGGCCAGCGGCGATCATGGCCTGATCGATGCCGCGGCACGCCCCGCCCCTGACGCCGCACTGGCAAAGGCGCAGGACGAGATCGACCGTTTTTTCGCCGGCGAAACCATGGCCGACATAACCCGCCTGCTCGAACACGTCGGCGGCGAATTTGCCGAGGCCACGTTGAATACCCTGCGCCGCCACTGTCCATTGTCGCTGGCCTGCACGATCGAAATCATCCACCGCGTGCGCGGGCTGGACACGATCGAAGCCGCACTGGGGATGGAATACCGCTTTACCTTCCGATCCGCCGAGATGGGCGATTTCGTCGAAGGTATCCGCGCCGCCATCATCGACAAGGACCGCGACCCCAAATGGCAACACGCCAGCATCGAAGAGGTCAGCCTGCTGGATGTCAGCCGCATGCTGATGCCGCTTGGTGAAAACGCCCTGAAGCTTTAGGAGTAGAGACATGAAGATCGGATTCATCGGACTGGGCAACATGGGCGGACCAATGGCCGCCAACCTGGTGAAAGCGGGCCACGACGTGACCGGTTTTGACGTTGCCGCCCCCTGCCCCGAGGGCGTCGCCCCGGCCACCAGCGCCGCCGAGGCCGCACAAGGGCGGGACGTTGTGATCACCATGCTGCCGAATGGCGAAATACTGCGCTCGGTGGCCAGCGAAATCATCCCGGCGATGGACAAGGGCGCAGCCTTCCTGGACTGCTCGACGGTTGACGTGGAAAGCGCGCGCGATGTGGCCGAACAGGCCGCAAGGGCCGGCATTCTGGCATTGGACGCTCCGGTCTCGGGCGGTGTCGGTGGCGCCCAGGCCGGGACGCTGACCTTCATGGCCGGCGGAACGGACGAAGGATTTGCCAAGGTCGAACCGTTGTTCGAGGTGATGGGGCAAAAAGCCGTTCACTGTGGCGCGTCCGGTGCCGGACAGGCTGCGAAAATCTGCAACAACATGATCCTGGGCGTCACCATGATCGCCACATGCGAAGCCTTTGCACTTGCCGACAAGCTGGGGCTGGACCGGCAGAAGATGTTCGACGTGGTCAGCACGTCCTCGGGCTACAGCTGGACCATGAATGCTTACTGCCCGGCCCCCGGCGTCGGGCCGAAAAGCCCGGCCGACAACGGATACAAACCGGGCTTTGCCTCGGAACTGATGTTGAAAGACCTGCGCCTGTCGCAACAGGCGGCCGAAGCCGTTGGCTCGGACACCCCGATGGGGCAGGCAGCGGCCGCTCTCTATGAGCAATTCGTGGAAAATGAAGGCGGACGGGGCACCGATTTCTCGGCCATGCTGCCCCGGTTCGAGAAACGAAAGCGCGGATGAACTGGACGGGCGACGCCATCGAACTGGGCGGCCTTGAGCCGCAGGCACTGGCCGCCCTTGACAGGCTGACCCCGATGGAAGTGCCCGAAGGCGCCATCCTTTTTCGCCCCGGTGAAAGCGTCAAGGGTTACGTTATCGTCCTGCATGGGCGCATTGGCGTCAACCTGATCGGCCCGACCGGGCGCGACATCCTGCTTTACCGGGTGGAGCCGGGGCAAAGCTGCATCCAGTCGACATTGGGCCTGATGGGGGGCGATGACTATTCGGCCGAAGCGGTGGCCGAAACCGACAGCCGCGTGGTCCTGATGCCGCGCGCCCTGTTTCTGGACCTGATTGACGCATCGCCCGCCTTTCGCAAACTTGTTTTCGCCGCCTTTGCCGAACGCATGCAGTCAATGATGCACCTGCTTGAGCGCGTGGCCTTCCAGCGGGTCGAGGCGCGGCTTGCCGCCTACCTGCTGGACCAGGCCAACAGCGCCGGCATCGTTTGCGCCACACAGGCCGATCTGGCAACCGCTATCGGCAGCGCGCGCGAAGTCATTTCCCGCCGCCTGGAAGCCCTGGAAGGCCGTGACTGCATCAAGCGCGAGCGCGGCCGTGTCCGGATCACCAACACTGAAATGATGCGCCAGATCGCCGAAGATGTGGTAATGTGACCACGTCACACAGGATGACCTCTGCCTTGGTCTATCAAGACGGCATCACAACGAATCGGAGAGAAATCATGCTGAAGAAGAATATGGGAAACGCAGACCGCGCGCTGCGTTTTGTCCTGGGTGCGGTCCTTCTGGTCGCATATTTCATGGTCGACAAGGAAGCCGGCTATCGCCCCTGGCTCTTGATCGGGATCATCCCTCTGGCGACGTCCCTGATGGGCAGCTGCCCGCTTTACTCCATCCTCGGGTTTTCGACCTGCCCGCTGAAAGACTCCGAGAGCAAGTAGGAATTCACGAGTTTCCTGTTATTCAGTGAGTTGGCACGCGGGGCACCAGCCCGGCGTGCCAATTTACCTGGTGATGATTTCCGGCCCCATCACCGCATTTGGCAAGACGGTCGAGATCCAGGGCACATAGGTGATCAGGATCAGAAACACGAAGAGCACGGCCAGAAACGGCAAGGCCGCCTTCACCACGGACATCATCGGCATGCCCGCAACCCCCGATGTGACAAACAGGTTCAGCCCCACCGGGGGCGTGATCATCCCGATTTCCATGTTCACCACCATGATGATCCCGAGGTGAATCGGGTCGATCCCCAGTTCGATCGCAATCGGAAAGACCAACGGCGCCACGATCACCAGCAGGCCGGACGGCTCCATGAATTGTCCGCCGATCAGCAGGATGATGTTCACGACCACAAGAAACATCACCGGACCGAAACCGGCGCTCAGCATGGCGCCGGCCACTTGTTGCGGCACCTGTTCTTCTGTCAGGACGTGTTTCAGAATCAACGCGTTGGCGATGACAAACATCAGCATGACGGTCAGCTTGCCGGCCTCGAACAGCGTGTGACGGGTGTCGCGGTGGAAAAACGCCGTGACCAGCGCTTTGGGTTTTTCCAGCAGCGTCAGGTTTGGCCGCCCCTCCGGCGTCGCCAACGGCCCCATGTCGCGGTAGACGAAGGCCGACACCAGAAAGGCATAGACAGCGGCGACGGCGGCGGCCTCGGTCGGGGTGAAGATGGCGCCGGTCACGCCGGGGATGCCGTAGATACCGACCATGATGATGGCAATCAGCATCAGCCCCCAGAAGGCGTCGGCAAAGCTCTCGGCCGCTTCGCCCCAGCCCAGCCATTCACCCTTGGGCATGTTCTTGACGCGCGCCATCACATAGATCGCCACCATCAGCATCACGCCGGCCAGGATGCCGGGGATGACGCCGGCCAGGAACATGCGCCCCACCGACACCTCGACAGCGGCCGCATAGACCACCATCACGATCGACGGTGGAATGAGGATGCCCAATGTGCCGGCATTACAGATCACGCCGGCGGCGAATTCCTTGGTGTAGCCCGCCTCTTTCATCGCCGCGATGACGATCGAGCCGATGGCCACCACGGTGGCCGGAGACGACCCGGACAATGCCGCGAACAACATGCAGGCGAAAACCCCGGCAATGGCGAGGCCGCCGCGGAAATGGCCGACCATGGCGATGGAAAAGCGGATGATCCGCCGAGCCACGCCGCCGGTGGACATGAAGGACGAGGCCAGGATGAAGAACGGGATCGCCAGAAGCGTGGCGTGACCTTCAAAGGCGGAAAACAGCGTCTGCGCGACCGCGGCAAGAGAGGTGTCGGAATAAACCAGCAAGAACAGGATGGAGGACATGCCAAGCGCGACGGCAATCGGCACGCCGATCATCATCATGCCGATGACCATGGCGAAAAGAATTGCGACGCTCATATCAGTTGCCCCCGGCCAGTTGCTCGCGCACTTCGGCAATTTCATCCTCGACTTCGTGGCTGGCCACGATCCGGTCGCTCTTGCCGGTCCAGATCGCTATGGCCGCCTGAACGAAGCGCAAGAGCAGCAGGGCCGAGCCAAGCGGCAGGACCGCGTAGGGAATGAAACGGGGAATTTTCTCATACTCCTCGCCATTGTTGAACGCCCCTTCAAGCCAGCGGAGCACCTCCGGCATCGGAATATCGTTGACCTCATACCAGCCCTTTGCCCGAAATTTGTCTTCGAAGCCCGTGGGAAGCCAGCGCCCTTGTGTGCCTGGAAGGTTGGCGAAATTTGCCCAGTAGTCCCACGACCCCTTCAAGAGCAGCATGGAATAGGCAATGCAGATTGCCACGGCGACCAGTGCAAGAATACGCCGGGTGCGCAGGGACAGGATGTTGATCAGGGCATCAACCCCGAGATGGGCGTTTTTCTTGACCGCATAGGATGCCCCCAGCAGAACCAGCCAGGCAAAAAGAAACACCGTCGCCTCCAACCCCCAGAGGATGCCGGAGGCGAAGAACTTTCGCAAAATGACATTTGCAAAGGTGATCAGGGTCATCGCACCGAGGATCAGTGCGATCAGGTTTTCTTCCAGCCTGTCCAGAAAACTCTCGCCGGTTTCATGGCTCATGATCTGCCCCCTATGCCCCCATTGCCTGACCCGTCGGGGCGGGCCCGCCAAGGCCCGTCCCATTTTTCAAATGCGGCTGCCATCAGGTGCAGCCCGCAGGCTTACATCTTTTCGTTGATTGCCTGCGCGGCGTCGATGTTTTCCTGGCCCACGTCGTCGGAAAACTTTTCCCAGACCGGCTTCATCGCATCAACCCATTCCTGGCGCTGCTCGGGCGTCAGCTGGCGAATGACGCCACCGGCGTCGATGATCGCCTGCTTGGCCGCCTCGTTCACCGCAAAGGCTTCCTTGTTGCGGGTCTCGGTCACCTCGTCGAGGATCTGCAGGAACTGCTCGCGCACATCGGCCGGCAGGCTGTCCAGCCAGTCCACGCTGGTCACCACCAGATAATCGATGATGCCGTGGTTGGTTTCGGTCACGCCGTCCTGCACTTCGAAGAACTTCTTGCCGTAGATGTTCGACCAGGTGTTTTCCTGCCCGTCCACGACGCCCTGCTGCAGCGCGCCATAGACTTCGGAAAACGCCATTTTCTGCGGAATGCCGCCAATGGCTTCCATCTGCGCCACCAGCACGTCAGAGCTTTGCACGCGGAACTTCAGGCCCTCGGCGTCGGACGGATGAATCAACGGCCTGTTGGCGCTCATCTGTTTCATGCCATTGTGCCAGAAGGCCAGGCCCTGGAGGCCGCGGCTCTGCATGCTGTCCTTCAGCGCCTTGCCGGCGTCAGAGGCCTGAAACGCATCAACCGCGTCGATGTTCTTGAACATGAACGGCAGATCGAACAGGCGGAACTGTTTGGTGAACTTTTCGAACTTCGACAGAGACGGCGCCGCAAGCTGGACATCTCCTTGAAGAACGGCCTCCAACACCTTGTTATCGTCATAAAGTGTCGAGTTCGGGAAGACCTCCATACAGGCCTTTCCGTCCATTTCGTTGTTCACCCGTTCCGCCAGCAAGGTCGCGGCGATGCCTTTCGGGTGCTTGTCGGTATTGGTGACGTGGCTGAACTTGATGACGATTTCACCGTCGTCGCAGCCCGGAGACGCCATCGCGCCCGCGGCACCGAAGATCAGCGCCGCCGACAGCGCGGTTGTTGTCAGAAATTTCATGTCTCTTCCTCCCGGAAATTCAGAGTCTGCCGCCCCTCACCGGGCGGTTGGCCCATCAAAACGCAGCAGCCGCCCCGGGGCAAGCGAAAGATGGCCAACTCGGTGAAACTCGCGCTCTTCCCGGCAAAGACCACCTTGGCGCGCACGGCCCTGCCCTGCAGGCAAGGATTTGGCCCGAGCCATGAAACCGGGGCTTGCATTCACCGGCGCCACGGGAAACTGTCACGCTGAACCATGGGTGGAGCATCATGCAGAAATTCAGCCAGTCCCCGACCGCGCCGGCCTTCGTGCAGGACCCTTATGCCTTTTATGAGCGGGTCAGAAACAGCGGCGATCCGATGTTTTTCTGGGAAGACTACGACGTTGCAGCGACGGTATCCTATGCACAGGTCTGGGCCATTCTGCGCGATCGGCGTTTTGGCCGGGAAGCCCCGCCGGACTGCAGGCCGGCCAGGCCACCGCATCAAAGGGAATTCTGGCAGGTCGAGGACCATTCCCTGCTGGAACTCGAACCGCCCCGCCACACACGGCTGCGCTCGCTGATCCTTCGCGCTTTCACATCTCGCCGTATTGCGGCCCTGGGACCGGAAATTGAGCAACTGGCGCATCAGCTTGTCGAAAGATCGGTCGCGCAAGGGCCCGACTTCGACCTGCTTGACACCTTTGCCCGCCCCCTGCCCGTCATCATCATTGCCCGCCTTCTGGGGGTTCCCGAAGAGCGCGCCGATGACCTTCTGGCCTGGTCGAATGCCATGGTGGGCATGTATCAGGCAGGGCGCACACACGAGACAGAGCGCGCGGCAGCGCAGGCGGCGCTCGAGTTTCGCGCCTTCATGCTTGACTATGTCGACTATCGCCGCGCCCGGCCCGCGGATGACCTGATCACCCATCTGATCGCAGCCGAGGAAGACGGCGAGAAACTTTCAACGGATGAACTGATTTCAACCTGCATCCTGTTGCTCAACGCCGGCCATGAGGCGACGGTCCACACCATCGGCAACGGGGTTCACGCGATCCTTGATCATGGCACCCCCCGCGCTGTTCTGGAGCCGGCGTCCATTGACGGTCTGGTCGAGGAAATCCTGCGCTACGACAGCCCGTTGCACATGTTCCAGAGATGGGCCTATGACGACATCGAGATCGGCCGGCATGTCATCCGGAAAGGTGAAAAGGTTGCCTGCCTTCTGGCCGCCGCCAACCGCGATCCCTCGCGCTGGTCGGCCCCGCAGGAATTCGACCCGGCGCGCCCGCTCCAGACCAATGTCGCGTTTGGCGCGGGCGTTCATTTTTGCATCGGCGCCCCACTGGCAAGGCTGGAGCTGAGAACAGCGCTTCCCGTCCTTTTTCACCGCCTGCCACAGCTGAGGCTGAGCGCCCCGGCGCAGTACGCGCCCAAGTATCATTTTCACGGCTTCGAAAGCCTCATGGTCACCACCCGGCCCTGAGCTACAATGGCAACATTCTGGTCGACTTGATCTCTTCCATTGACAACAGGGCGGTCACGTTGTGGATTTTGACGTCGGAAATCAGCGCCTGATAAAACGCGTCATAGGCCCGCGCATTGCGGACCACCACTTTCAGAA
>JALSJL010000458.1 GCA_026989405.1 Marinosulfonomonas sp.
ATTTGGGCCAATATGAGGTGTGCATGTCTTCCACAAGGTAGACACCATCGCTGGCCACACGCCCATACAGGGTATCGAACGTGGTGATGACATGTTCGTTCACATGGCTGCCGTCATCCAGGAGGATGTCAAATTCGCCGTATTTGTCAGCGACTTCCAGAAGAAAATCCGGGTCGTTCTGACTGCCTATGTGGACATCGATATCCCGACCTTCGTGCTGTTTGCACTCCGGGTTGATGTCAATGCCGACGATTGTCGAGCCCGGCGCAAAATAGTCGCGCCACATCCGCAGCGACCCGCCGCCATGAACGCCAATTTCCAGCATCTTGATCGGCCGGTCGCGAAAGCGCGCAAAATGACGTTCATAAATGTCGAAGTAATGCAGCCACTTGTGCAGCCGGTTTTCCCCGTTGTTCAGAAAATAGCGGTGCAGGTATCCGGGGTCGGTCGTCATGGGTCACTCTGGTTGCAGATCCCGACGGCAACGTCGGCGCCAAGTCGATGTCTGACCGGAAAAAGCATGTCCAACCGGAAAAGGCAACAGCGGGTCGAAACTGTCTCAGTCCGAGCTTCGGTCTGAAAAGCTGCGTGCGATGAAACCGGGCATGTGATCGCCCATTCCCACGACTTTCTTGTCACTTTTCCTGCCGCGCCCGCCTTGGTTGCGGTCGGATTGCTTGTTGTCGGGTTTCTGCGAGGCTTCAGCTTTTTCCGGCTGCGTCTCGGGCCGTGGGGCTGTGTCGCGCGGTTTTTCTTCCCGGCGAACAGGTTTTTTCCGGCTGCGCTCTTTTTTCCGGCTTTCCGGGGCGGGTGGCGCCTGGTCCTCGGAGGTCGGCGCGGGCGCGCTCTGGCTTGCCGGGGTGGACTGTGTCAGCGGGTTGTCCAGGCGCGGGATCGGTTTCTTGATCAGTGTTTCGATGGCAGCCAGGTTTTTCTCATCCCGCGGCTCGCAGATCATGATCGCCTTGCCGTCACGTCCGGCCCGGCCGGTGCGGCCAATCCGGTGAATGTAGTCTTCGGCGTGACCCGGAACATCGAAATTGAATACATGGCTGACCGACGGAATATCCAGCCCGCGCGCGGCCACATCCGACGCAATCAGAAGGCGCAGATCGCCGTTGCGAAAGCCTTCCAGGGTGCGGGTGCGCTGCGACTGGTCCAGGTCGCCGTGGATCGGTGCCGCGTCATAGCCGTATTTTTTCAGCGACTTGGCCACGGTGTCCACGTCCATCTTGCGGTTGCAGAAGATGATGCCGTTGGTCAGCTTTTCGCCCTCGGCGTCGATCAGCGCGCGCAGCAGCTTGCGCTTTTCGGTTGCGGCGCGGTCGCGGCGGGACGGTTTGAACATGACCACGCCCTGCTCGATGTTTTCGGCGGCCGTTGCCTGGCGGGCGACTTCGATCCGGGCGGGGTTTGACAGGAACGTATTGGTGATGCGTTCGATTTCCGGGGCCATGGTTGCCGAAAAGAACAGGGTCTGCTTGGTGAACGGCGTGATCGAGAAGATCCGCTCGATATCCGGGATGAAGCCCATGTCGAGCATCCGGTCGGCCTCGTCCACCACCATGATCTGCACGCCATTGAGCAACAGTTTGCCGCGCTCGAAATGGTCGAGCAGGCGGCCGGGGGTGGCGATCAGGACATCGACGCCACGGTCGATCAGCTTGTTCTGCTCGCCAAAAGAAACGCCGCCGATCAGCAATGCCTTGGTCAGCTTGACGTGCTTTGCGTAGGTGTCGAAGTTTTCCGCGACCTGGGCTGCCAGTTCACGCGTCGGGCACAGCACCAGCGAACGCGGCATGCGCGCGCGCGCGCGTCCCCGGGCCAGCATGGTGATCATGGGCAGCGTGAAAGATGCCGTCTTGCCGGTGCCGGTCTGGGCAATTCCCAGGACGTCGCGCCCTTCGAGCGCTGGCGGTATTGCGCCCGCCTGGATCGGTGTGGGGGTTTCATAGCCGGTATCTTCGACGGCCTTGAGCACCTTCGGTGCCAGCTTCAGTTCAGAAAATTTTGTCATTCACGTCCGTTGTCTTACGGACAGTCAACGCCCGTAACATCTGATGGGGCAGGCCCGATTGGCCAACTTGTCCACAAGTGCCCCGCTAAGGGGCTGGCTACAGAAATTTTGCGGGCGGGTCAACGCGAGTCCTGCGGATGCGACCAATTGCGGGTCCAGACGGCGGATTGTTTCCGAAAATCGCGTGTTTTTCGGGAATCCATGCGGTGAAAGTCCGCGCGCCCGAAACGCTGTGGCGCCTGTCGGCGCTTGACTCATGGTAATTGTCCGTGTTGGCAGCGATATTCCGACAAGGAGCGATTTTTGCAGAGAGGCAGCCATGACCCAGGAAATCTCGACACCGCGCTTGCTCATTCGCCCGTACCGGCGCGAGGATGCCGCCGAGCTTGCCCGCCTGATCAACGACTGGGAAGTTGCGCGCTGGCTCAGTGTGGTTCCGCATCCCTACACGCTGGAAGACGCCGAAGAATACATCACCGAGATCGCCGGCGACTGGAGCTTCGCGGTGACCGACGGGGCAAAGCTGCTAGGCGGTATCGGCATATCGGGCGGGCTGGGCTTCTGGCTGGGGCGCGCCCATTGGGGCCGGGGCTACATGAGCGAAGCCGCGAGCGCGCTTGTGGGTGCCTGGTTTTCGGCCGGCCACGAGGAACTGAGTTCGGGCTATTTCCTCGGCAACGCCGCGTCGGCCGCGATCCACGCAAAGCTCGGCTTCATCCCGGGTGAGGTCGTGCCCGAGCACAGTGTTTCGCAGGGGCGCGACGTTGAATTGCAAAAGCTGCGGCTGACCCGCGCCGACTGGCAGGCCCGCCATGGATGAGCTCCGCACCGAGCGCCTGCGCTGGCGCCTGCCGCGCGAAAGCGATTTCGACGGCTACCTGGCGCTGGTCTCGGACTACGAGGTGGTGAAACTGACCGCGACCTGGCCGCACCCGCCCGACCCGGACCTTGTGCGCCGGCGCTGCGAGCCGGTGCCGGCCGAAAGCGGCTTTGCCGGGCCGGTGTTCCTGGCGCGCGCCTTGATTGGCGTCATCGGGATCATCGACGCCGAACTTGGTTTCATGTTCGCACGCAGGCATTGGGGCCGGGGCTATGCGACCGAAATGGCCGCGGCGATGATCGCCCGGGCCTTCCAGCGCCACGACTGGGCGCAGATCAGCGCCGACGTGTTCGCGGGCAACCCGGCCTCGGAGCGGGTGCTGGACAAGCTCGGCTTTCAAAAAACCGGCCGGGGCGAGCACAGCTGCGCCGCGCAGGGGCGGAGCCTGCCGCTTGCGCATTTCGCGCTCACCCGCGAGGCGTGGCTTGCCGCCAACCCGTTGCGCATCGAAACCGCGCGCCTGGTGATCCGCCCCCTGAGCGACGCCGACGCCCCCGCGCTGCACCGTTTTGCCAGCCGCCGAGAGGTGGCCGACATGATGCAGTCGCTGCCGCACCCGATGACGCCAAAACAGGCGCAGGACTGGATTTCGGCGCGCCGCTGGCAGGGCCGGCTTGGTTTCTGCCCCGGCGTCTGGCTGAAGGGCGGCCCGCTGATCGGCGCGCTCGGGATCGGCGGCGATCCGGTCTCGACCGCCTATTTCTTCGATCCCGATCATTGGGGGCGCGGCTATGCAACTGAAGCGATGGCGGCCTTTCTTGGCTGGGCCTTCGACCACTTTGATCTGAGCGATCTGGTGGCCGGCGCAAACGAAACCAACCTTGCATCGCAGCGCGTGCTTGCAAAACTCGGCTTTGAAAGGACTGGACGCGAACTGCATCAATCCCCACATCGCCTTGAGCCGGACCGGTTGATCCTGTATCGGCTTACACGAACCCGATTTGAGGCCAGAACATGAAATTCCTTGACCTTGCCAAGGTCTACATCCGCTCGGGCGGCGGCGGCGGCGGTTGCGTCAGCTTCCGGCGCGAGAAGTATATCGAATACGGCGGCCCCAACGGCGGCGATGGCGGGCGCGGCGGCGATGTCTGGGCCGAGGCGGTGGACGGGCTGAATACGCTGATCGATTTCCGCTATCAGCAGCATTTCTTCGCGAAAAACGGCCAGGCCGGCATGGGCAGTCAGCGCACCGGCGCCGATGGCGACGACATCGTGCTGCGGGTGCCGGTGGGGACCGAGATCCTCGACGAAGACCAGGAAACCGTGATCGCCGACCTGACCGAACTGGGCCAACGGGTGCTCTTGGCCAAGGGCGGCAACGGCGGCTGGGGCAACCTGCACTTCAAGAGCTCCACCAACCGCGCCCCGCGCCGGGCCAACCCGGGGCAGGAGGGGGTCGAACGCACGCTCTGGCTGCGGCTCAAGCTGATTGCCGATGTGGGGCTGCTGGGCCTGCCCAATGCCGGCAAATCGACTTTCCTCGCCGCCACGTCGAACGCCCGGCCAAAGGTTGCGGATTACCCGTTCACCACGCTGGTGCCCAACCTTGGCGTCGTTGGCGTGGATGAGGTGGAATTCGTCGTTGCCGACATCCCCGGCCTGATTGCCGGCGCGTCCGAAGGCCGCGGGCTGGGCGACCTGTTTCTGGGCCATGTCGAACGCTCGGCGGTTCTGTTGCACCTGATCGACGGCACGGCTGAGGACGTGGCGGGCGACTACTCCGCCATCATCGGCGAACTGGAAGCCTACGGCGGCGGGCTGGCCGACAAGCCGCGCGTGACGGTGCTCAACAAGATCGACGCGCTGGACGAAGACGAACGCGCGCAAAAGGCGAAGACGCTTGAAAAGGCGTCCGGCGGCCCGGTGCTGCTGATGTCGGGCGCGAGCCACGAAGGCACCACCGACGTGCTGCGCGAGTTGCGCCGCAGTATCGACGCCGACCGTCTGCGGGCGCGCAAGGCCGAAGAGGTGGAAGAACCGTGGCAGCCCTAGACGGCACCAGACGGCTGGTCATCAAGGTCGGCTCGTCGCTGCTGGTCGCGGGCGGCGCGTTGCGGGCTGACTGGCTGCGCGCTCTGGCCGAAGACATTGCGGCGCTCAAGAAGGGCGGGGCCGACGTGGTTCTCGTGTCGTCGGGCTCGATTGCGCTCGGGCGCGGGGTGCTTGGCCTGTCCGGCGACGTGTTGGCGCTGGAGCAGTCACAGGCCGCCGCCGCGGTCGGCCAGATCCGGCTGGCGCGCGCCTACGAAGAGGCGCTCGCGCCGCACGGGCTGACCACGGCGCAGGTGCTGGTGACGCTGGAAGACAGCGCCGACCGGCGGCGCTACCTCAATTCGCGCGCCACGCTCGAACAATTGCTGAACCTTGGCGTTGTGCCGATCGTGAACGAAAATGATACCGTCGCCACCGACGAAATCCGCTATGGCGACAACGACCGGCTGGCGGCCCAGATCGCGGTGGCCATCGGGGCCGATCACCTGGTGCTGTTGTCGGACGTGGACGGGTTCTATTCCGCCAATCCTGCCACCGATCCGGGCGCTCGCCGGTTTGAAACCATCGACGACATCACCCCCGAGATCGAGGCGATGGCCGGTGATGCCGGCTCCGGCCTGTCCAGGGGCGGGATGAAGACCAAGCTCTGGGCGGCCAAGACCGCCACCGGCGCCGGTTGCGCCCTGGTGATCGCCGACGGGCGGCAGGACCACCCGATAAGGGCGCTCGATGATGGCGCGCCAGCAACATGGTTCGCGCCGAAAGGCGATCCGAAAACCGCCCGAAAACGCTGGATCGCGGCCATGAAACCGCAGGGCGAAATTTCGGTGGACGCCGGCGCCGCCCGGGCGCTGAGCCGCGGCAAGTCGCTCTTGCCCGCCGGCGTCAGCACGGTCAGCGGTGAGTTTGGACGCGGCGACCCGGTGCTGATCCTTGGCCCCGACGGCGCGCGCCTGGGGCAGGGGCTGAGCCGCTACACATCCGAGGAAGCCCGCACCATCGCCGGCCGCCGGTCGGAAGAGATCGAGCCCCTGCTGGGCTATCCCGCCCGCGCCGCCCTGATCCACCGCAATGACATGGCCCTTTGACGCGCCCGCTTCTTCTGTCCATAAATACTCCCGCCGGAGGCATCCGCGCCCACGGCCCACGAAAAAGGCCCGAACGATGAAAGACCACGCAGATATCCCCGCCCTGATGGCAGAGATCGGCCAGCGCGCGAAAGCCGCCTCCGAACAACTGGCCTTTGCGACGCCCGATGCCAAGGCCCAGGCGCTGGCGGCGGCGGCCGATGCGGTCTGGGCCCGGCGCGGCGAGATCATCGCCGCCAACGCGCAGGACATGGCCTTTGGCCGCGACAAGGGGCTGAGCCGCGCGATGATGGACCGGCTGATGCTGGACGAGGGGCGCATTCAGGGCATCGTCGACGGGTTGCGCAACATCGCCGCCCAGCCCGATCCCGTGGGCGAGGTGATCCGGGAATGGGACATGCCCTCGGGGCTGCACATCCGCCGGGTGCGCACGCCTCTGGGCGTGATCGGCGTGATCTACGAAAGCCGCCCCAACGTCACCGCCGATGCCGGGGCGCTGTGCCTGAAGGCGGGCAATGCGGTGATCCTGCGCGGCGGTTCGGAAAGCTTCCACTCGTCCCGCGCGATCCACGAATGCCTGGTCGAAGGGCTGCGCGCCGCCGGCCTGCCCGAAGATGCGATCCAGTTGGTGCCGACGCGCGAGCGCGCCGCGGTGCAGGAAATGCTGACCATGACCGAGGCGATCGACGTGATCGTGCCGCGCGGCGGCAAGGGGCTGGTGGGGCTCGTGCAGCGCGAGGCGCGCGTGCCGGTTTTCGCCCATCTCGAAGGCATCGTGCATATCTATATTGACAAGGCCGCCGACCCGGCGAAAACCCTTGCCGTGGTGCTGAACGCGAAAACCCGCCGCCCCGGCATCTGCGGTGCCGCCGAATGCCTGCTGATCCACCGCGACATCGCCGAAACCCTGGGCGCCGAGGTGATTTTCGCCCTCGTCGAGGCCGGCGTGAGCGTGCATGCGGACGAGGCGCTGCAGCAGCTGCCGGGCACGGTGCCGGCCACCGAAGACGACTGGGGTCGCGAATACCTGGACATGGAGATCGCCGCGCGCGTGGTTGCCGACCAGGACGAGGCGATGGCGCATATCCGCCGCTACGGCTCGTCGCATACCGATGCGATCCTGACCGAGGACGATGCCGCCGCCGCCCGCTTCTTCGAGCGTCTCGACAGCGCGATCCTGATGCGCAATGCCTCGACCCAGTTCGCCGACGGCGGCGAATTCGGCATGGGGGCCGAGATCGGCATCGCCACCGGCAAGATGCACGCGCGCGGCCCCGTCGGGGCCGAGCAGTTGACCAGTTTCAAGTATCTGGTGGACGGCGATGGGGCGACACGCCCCTGACCCTGCCGCTCGATCGTCGCCCCGCCGTTTTCCGATTTCCGCAAGCGCGGCCAGCAATGCAAGGGCGAGTTCGCAAGACTGTCGCGCAATCGAGGAGGAATAAGATGTCACTGGCCGAAATCGTCATCAGCACCCTGATTTTCGCGGCCCTGTTCGGTGCCGTGATGCGCTGGATTGGCGCCAGCAACAGTTCGATTGCCAATGTGGTGGTCGGCAGTGTGATCTACTTTTTTGTGCTGGCGTTATTTGCCTTTGTCTTCTGAAGGTGCGGCGATCAGAAACGCACGCGAATCAGGCCGGGCGAAGTCTCCAAGGTGATGTCGCGGCCATGTTCGGCCGCACTCAGGCCGGCAAGCGCAAATTGCACGGTGGCGGGGCTTAACGGGCCGGTAGATTGCGGATCACTCAGCATGGCCCACAATTCAGGCACGAAATTCAGCGCATCAGATTGCCCGGAAATAGCCCAGTTGTCAGCCAGCATTCGCACGGACAGATGGCCACCGCGCGGCATGGCGCTTTCAAAGCATTGCAGAACAAGAAACGCCGTCTTGACGCCCGACCGGGGCAGATCGCCTTCCGGTTCCCATTCGATCGCCGTGCGGCCGCCACGGGTCACATCGCGCAGGATCGACAGGATTTCCTGACGCCCGATCATCTGCCCGTCGGGGGCCGCACCGAAGGCTATGCGAAAGAACCGGATGCGCGCGTTTGCGTTTTCGGCGCTTTCGGCAATAAGCCCGATTTCGGGGCCATTCAGGTCTCCGCCCATGGAAATCAGTTCAACGCCGTTGCTGATTGCGCCAATTGGGCTGATAAGGTCGTGACATATGCGCGAACCGATCAGTTCGGCCAGGCTGGCGCGCTTGCCGGTCAGCATGAGCAACCCCGCGGAGAGGACCAGATGGAAGACCTGAATTCACAGCTCGCGCCCGGCATGCTGGTGCGCCACCCGGAAAAGCCCGAATGGGGCGTCGGCCAGGTGCAAACCAACATCCCGGGACGCATAACGGTCATGTTTGAAGATGCCGGCAAGGTAGTGGTCAATTCCAATTTGGTCGCCCTGGATTTGGTGGTCGAGCCATGATGGCTCTGGGAAAGCTGCATGAATCTCCTATACTACAACCGAAAGAGGTGTCAAATGAGGTATGTGCACGCAAAAGGCGTAGTTTCCTCAATCTTGCCTCGGGTCTTGCCCGCGTTGTGGAGCGCCGGTAAGAATTTTCCCGATCCACAAGGGATACCGGCCAGGAAATGATTGAAGACAAGACATTTCTCGACCTGCGTCTGGCCGACAATGAACAGGATATTCTGGGTGCACAAAGGCTGCGATATCGTGTCTTTGTTGAAGAGCTGGGCGGTGACGGCCCCGACGTCGACCATCGTGCGCGCCTGGAGCGGGATGAATTCGACCCTCATGCGGACCACCTGATTCTGGTCGATCCGCGCCGGAGTCCGGAAACGCTGGACCACGTGGTCGGGGTCTACAGGCTGCTGACCGGGGAGCGCGCCCAGCATGCAGGGGGGTTTTATTCCGAGCGCGAGTTTGACCTTGCAGCCCTGAAAGCCTCGGGGAAATCGCTGTTGGAACTCGGGCGCTCCTGCGTCGACCGAAATCACCGTGGCGGTCTGGCCCTGTTCACGCTGTGGAACGGGTTGGCGGAATATGTCCGGTTCCGAAAGGCCGATGTGCTGTTTGGCGTTGCCAGTTTTCACGGCACCGATCCTGCACCGCTGTCAGAGCCGCTGTCCTATCTGCACCACCATCATCTTGCCGACCCCGAGTTGCGCCCTGTTGCGATCGGGCCCGACAGACGGCCGATGAATGTTCTGCCGGTTGGGCAGGTTGGCCGCCGGGCAGCCCTGCGTGTGATCCCGCCGCTGATCAAGGCCTATCTGCGCATTGGCGGGCAGGTCGGCGACGGGGCCTTTGCGGACAGGGCGTTCAACACGACCGACGTGTGCATGGTGGTGGACACTGCCCGGATCAGCCCCCGGCAACGCACCCTGTATTCCTCGGCCGGCGCGGCAGATGCCTGATCCATGGTGCCCCGAGGTCATTCCCGCGCCAGAGCCGCTCGGCGTGGCGGGCTGGGCGCGCGCGGCCCTGCGTCTTGTGGC
>JALSJL010000459.1 GCA_026989405.1 Marinosulfonomonas sp.
TATCGGATGTTGTTTCGGTCTTTTTGGTTCTCAGGTGTGCATCGAGTTCCGGGCGATCTATGAGGATAAGGCCCTGGGTCGACGCCCGCCCGAGCTGCCGCAGGAGATCCCGTTCGATCTGGGCAACCCGCTCATAGGCCTGGGCAGGCATGAGTGCCGGCATGATATCCGGCAGACCAGGCTCCGGACCGGCTGAAACCCTGGTTTTCATGGTGGCATTCCGGGGCCGGACCGCAGCGCTGCCATCGATGTTTTCACGCGTTTGTGCGCCAGGCAAAACCATTTTCGAAACGGGAGGATGCACACCAGTGGATGAAACCGGAAGCGGGCGAAACGGCGGATCTTCGGGCAACCTTATCGCTTGAGGGTTGTCCAGTGCCGGCACCTCATTCGCTGGCTCGACGCCCATGCCCCGCGGGTTGCGCTGCACCCCTTGGATGACCACCGGCAGGGGCGAATTGAGGCCCTCGATTTCCCGAGATTCAGGCAGGGCTCCGACCTTCGGCTGCTCTTCCGGCAAAGGTGCTTCAAAGCGCGCGTCCGGGTCGGGCGCACCCTCCTTGATGTCGATTACAAGACGTCCGCGGCGAATTTCGAATGCGTCGCCGTTGCAATCGCATGTCACCTGAATGACAAGCCGTCCCGGTTCCGGGCTGACCACGCCCTGAATGCGGTCCCTCGGAATGAACCTGAAGACACGCGACAGGTCAAACTCGATATCGCTTTTGGCCATCCGCAATTCATAGCCCGAACCCACGCGACCAAACGCCCAGTCAATCGGTTCCGGAAACTGCATCACGAGACGAGAAAATTCGGCGTGTTCTCCCGATTGAACGACGACCGTTTCCGCACGCACCCCCAACGAGAAAGCCGCAAGGAACAGAGTCGCCAGGATCAGCCTCATGCAGCATCCCGCTTTACTTCTTTCAGCGCTTCTTCAAGGTCAGAGAAGGAAGGCCGGTTGTGGCCAGGCGTGTTCTGCCGGCCGACTTCAATACAGATATTGGTCGAGTGATTGTATAGGTTTGCAACCAGAACTTCGCGGATCAGTTGATAGAAATGGCCATCTTCTTCGGCCACGGCCTTCAACTTTGCAGCGAAGGGGCCAACCAGACCGTAGGCCAGAAAAATCCCCAGAAACGTTCCGACCAGCGCGCTGCCGATCATCTTGCCAAGAATTTCCGGCGGCTGGTCGATTGACCCCATCGTCTTGATCACCCCGAGAACCGCGGCGACGATGCCGAGCGCAGGCAAGCCATCAGAAACCGTCTGCAAGGCATGGCTTGGGTGGAGCGCGTGATGCAGGCTTGCATCTATACGTTTTTCCAGCACTTCTTCTACCTGGTGCGGGTCGTCATAATTCATCGACGCAGAACGAAGAGTATCGCAAATCAGGCCCACCGCTTCCTTGTCGGCCTGGATCTTTGGATAGCGGGAAAAAATACTTGAGTCGTCGGGGTTTTCAATGTGTTCTTCCAACCCGACCGGGTTCATTCTGGCGATGCGGATAAGCTCGAACAGCAGACACAGAAGATCGCGGTAGTCTTCCGCTTTCCAGTTCGCGCCCTTGAACACCTTCTTGATGTCTTTCAGCGTGTGCTTGATCGCGGCACTGTCATTGCTGATCACAAATGCGCCCGCAGCAGCCCCGCCGATCATGGTGAACTCATACGGCAGGGTCTTGATGATCGGCCCGAGTTTGCCACCGGCAGCAATGAACCCGCCAAACACCATGACGAAAATCACGGCAATTCCGATTATTCCTACCACGATATGCTCCGATGCATTGTTGTCTGTCCCTGCCAACATTTCCGAAGAAGGTTAACTTCTGATGGAAACCTCGGGTCATTCGGTTGGTGCATTTGCATTCCGCCCGGCGAGAACCACACTGATGGAATAGGCCGCTTCAGCCGGAAGGGCCGCGAGAATCTGGGCCGCGGCATCGGCCCGCATCCGGCCAACGAATCCTGCGGCAAACTCGGGCACCATTTGCTCAAAGAGCTTGGCTGCCTGCTTTGGCTTCATGTTCTCGTAGACGGCGGTCAAACGGGCCAGATCTTCTTCTGCGGCATTCTCTGATATCGACAACAGGGCCGAAAGGCGGGCCTCTGCCGCTTCAAGTTCTTCCAGCCGCGCCGTAATCTGCTGTTGCGAAAACTTGAGGGTCTGCTCAAACTCATCCAGCTCGGACTTCCGTTCCTGCAAGCCCGCCTGACGTTCCGAGATTTCGCTCAGCAATTGCTCGATTTCTTCGGGATTGGTGCAGGTCTGCTCCGCGGCCGCAGTGGCCGGATCGGGCTGGCGCTCTTTCAGCGCAGCGATTTCCTGAGCAATGGCCTGCCCGGAACCCGCCCCAAGCCGGACAAGGGCCGATGCCGCAAACAATAGCGCTATGACAACGAGCGCGCTGCGCCCGGATGTCCATTTCTTTCTCAGGGGTCCAGGGCCGGTCATTCCGCCGCCGTCCCCAAGCGCGCGCGCTTGCTGAGAAACAGGGGTTCTGCTGCTTCGGACTCCTCGGGTTGCATTGCCGTTTCAGGTGGGGGCTCGCGACGGTTGTTGCCGGCCGCTGATTCGGGATCGGGCAGATCGTGCATTGCCGCAACCAGCAACTCCAGTCGGCGGGCAGCATTTTCCGCTTTCCCGGTAAGCTCATTCAAGGTTTCCGTTGAACCGATTGCCGAAGCCTGGGCCACTTCAAGCGTTCTGGTCATGTCATCGACCTGACCCGACAACATCGCGATTGCGCCACCCACGCCCTTCTCAAGGTCGGTAAAACGTCGCAGTCTTCGAGAAAGGACGATGCAATAGACTGTCGCCGCCAGGGCTGCGCCTATCAGAAGAATGTCCGCAATCAGTTCCATGCCATCACCTAGTTCAGTACGAATTCCATTATCAGAAGGTCCTTTATCCGGCCCGTCCCCGCGACAACCTGTATGCGGCGCAACATTTGCGCGCGTAGCCTGATCAGCGCGGTTCTCTCTTCCAGTTCGGCCGTTTCGACCGCCCGCAGATACCCGTTCAGAACATCGACCACGCGCGGCATGAGCTTGATCACGTCCTGCTCGCTGCTGCGCGCAACCTCCAGCTGGGCCTGAAATCGCAAGTGCCGTTTGATATTGCCATCACCGACATTGACGATCAGCGGCGGCACCGGAACAAAAACCACGTCGGGCAACGGTTCATCCGGGGCAACTTCGGTATCCTCCACAGCTGCGTGTTCGGTCGCAGGTGCAAGAATCATGCCGGACCAGACAGCATAAAACGCCCCGCCGCCCAGCAGAACTGCAAGGATCAACCCAACCACAAGGGGTTTTTTCGACCCCTTTTTCGGTTCGTCTTCCTCGGTTGTTTCCTCGTCCGCCATGGTGTTCCCGTGCTTGTTTCGCACGAAACATAGACCGAACTTGGCTAACCGATTGTTAAGGCTGTTCGAGCAATGGTGGTTCCAACGCGAGCGGGCAGAAGCCCCGAACTGAAGGATAGAGCGTGCAGCAACTACTATTGACCTGGCTTGGTATTGATACCCGCAAAAGGATCATCGTCGGCGTCGCAACCGTGGCCATGTTTGCCGCCATCCTCGCGCTTTCCCGAATCGCCACACAACCCGGCATGGCCCTGTTGTATTCCGGACTTGACCCGACCTCGGCAGGCGAAGTGGTCGCCGCGCTGGATCAGCAGAATGTCGAGTATGATATCCGCGGCAGCGCCATCTACGTTGACGCCAGCCGGCGTGACCAGTTGAGAATGGTGCTGGCCGGCGAAGGGCTGCCGGCAAGCAACGGCCAAGGCTATGAACTGCTGGATTCGTTGTCTGGCTTCGGAACGACAGCGCAGATGTTCGATGCCGCCTACTGGCGCGCAAAAGAGGGTGAACTGGCCCGGACGATCGTCGCGGGCCTTCAGTTCAGGGACGCGCGTGTCCACCTGTCCAACACGCCTTCGTCGCCCTTTCGCCGCGGCACGGCTCCTACGGCCTCGGTCACCGTGACGGCACGCTCAGGGTCGGTCAGCCCGGGCAATGCCCGGGCCCTGAAGTATCTGGTGTCTTCGGCCGTGACCGGGCTTTCCCCGGAGGATGTAGCGGTCATTGATGGGCGCAACGGGACGGTGGTGTCCGACAGCTCGGGCCTCGAAAATTCCGGTAGTGCGGATGAACGCACACAAGAGCTGAAACGAAATGTCGAGCGGCTGCTGGAAGCCCGCGTGGGTCGAGGGAATGTCATTGTCGAACTGAATGTTGACACCACCACGCAAAGCGAAACCCTGTTCGAACGGCGCCTGGACCCTGACAGTCGGGTGGCCATCAGCACCCGGAAGGAAGAGCGCACCAACAACTCGACCAATTCGGGCGGCAACAGTGTCACGGTGGCAAGCAACTTGCCGCAGGGCGATGTTTCGGGAGCAGGAAAATCATCTGCGTCCGACACCAGCGAAACCAATGAAACGGTCAATTTCGAAGTCTCGGAAACGACCCGGGAAATTTCGCGACTGCCCGGCGCCATCCGACGTCTGTCGGTCGCCGTGCTGGTCAATGACCTGCGACGCGAAGACCCGGAAACCGGCGACGCAGGTTGGGTGGAGCGCAGCCCGGATGAGCTTTCTTCGCTGCATGACCTTGTTGCATCCGCCGTCGGATTCGACCCGGAAAGGGGCGACACGATTACTCTGAAGTCGATGCCGTTCGAACCAATTCCCCAGGTTGGGACAGCGGCGACAACGTCGGTATTCCAGCAGCTGAACCTGGATGTCATGCGGCTTGTTCAGCTGGCGGTCCTTACACTTGTATCCGTGGTTCTGGGGCTGTTTGTTCTGCGCCCGATTCTGACGGCACCTGCGTCTCCGGCGCTTCCAGCCCCAACAAACCCGCAGAGCCTGCCGGGTGTGGGGGCCAGCCTGCCCGCATCGTCGCCAAATGCCCTGACCGGCCTGATCGACAATGACGACCCGAATTCAACATCTCAGCTACCACCCGAAATGGCGCTGGTGACGGCCGATACCGGCCCGCGTGAACTGAACACCATTCAATCCGGGGGATCTGACAGTCCAGTGGACCGGCTGCGCGATCTGATCGCGGACCGGCAAGATGAAACGGTCGAGATCCTCAAGTCGTGGATCGACGAGAAAGAAGAGGATGCATGATGCCCGCAACACTTGTGCTTGAAGAATTCAGAGACTCAATGCCAGGGCGCCCGGTCGATGGCCTGTCGCTGAACCCGGGACCGTCGCAAGAGATTGAAGCTGCCCGCGCCGAAGGCTACGAGCAAGGCTACGCCGCAGGCTGGGACGATGCGTCGCGTGCCGCCCAGGAAGAACAAAGCCGGATCAGCGCCGAATTCGCCCACAACCTGCTGGACCTGAACTTTACGTTTCACGAGGCCCGCAGCCATGTCCTGTGCTCGATCACCCCGGTGCTCAAGCAAGCTCTGGAAAAATTGCTGCCGGAGTTGACCGCGCAGTATCTGGAAGACATCGTGGCCGAACAGCTGACGCCGGTTTTCGAAACAGCTGCAGACCGGCCGATCACAATTGCGGCGGCGCCGGACAACATTGCCCGACTGCAACCCATTCTGGCCTCAACCGGGACATTGGCCATCGAGTTTGTTGAAGAAGCCAGCCTCGGGCCCGGACAAATCCGGATCCGATCCGGTCCGCAGGAAAGCCTGATTGATCTGGATAGCGCGATTTCGCGAATTCTCGGTGCAATCGATGTCATCAACCTGGCGAATCAGGAGGCCGAAGCACATGGCGAATGATCTCGAGCCGGAGCAGACAGAAGACGGCGAAACCGTTTCCGGGCAAGGCCGCTTCAGCCAAGTCCCGATCGAGGTGATCATCTCGGTCGGCAAGGCCCACCCGATGATTGGTGATCTGCTCAAGCTGCAGAGCAATTCGGTGCTCGCTCTGGATCAGAAAGTCTCCGATCCGGTTGAACTGTATGTGGGCAACCAGCTGATCGCCCGCGGCGCACTGGAAGAACTCGAGGGCGGCGAAGACGGCCAACTGGCGGTTCGCCTTACCGAGGTCGCGTCACGAGACAACGGATCATGATCAAACCGCGTTCGGCAAGCTTGTTGGCGGCCATGGCGACAATCCTCGTGTTTGCGGCCCAGACGGGGGCCGCGCAGGCGCAGGGCATTTCGGTCTCTGTCGATGGCACGGGCTCATTGGCGCAAACCAGTATTCAACTGATCGCCCTGATCACCCTGCTCAGCCTGGTTCCAGGCCTGGCGATCATGGTGACATGTTTTCCGTTTCTCGTGACGGTCTTGTCGATCTTGCGCCAGGCCATTGGGCTTCAGCAATCCCCGCCGAACATGCTGATCGTAAGCCTTGCATTGTTCCTGACATTCTTCATCATGGAGCCGGTTTTCACCGAAGCGTGGGAGCAGGGGATACGCCCGTTCTCCGACGGAGAAATTGATGCCCCGGCGGCTTTCGGGCAGGCAATCGAGCCATTTCGGGCCTTCATGGCCGCCCGGATAGACCCCGACACGTTCATGACGCTTGCCGATTTGCGCCCCGACGTCGATGCAGGCGCGCCTCCGACGCCTGCGTCGCCGCTGTCCCTTCTGGTTCCGTCATTTCTTCTCAGCGAAATATCCCGCGCCTTTCAGATCGGCTTTCTGATCTTTCTGCCGTTTCTCGTGATTGATCTTGTGGTCGCCGCCGTGCTGATGTCGATGGGCATGATGATGGTGCCGCCGGCCATCGTTTCACTGCCGTTCAAGCTGGCGTTCTTCGTGGTGGCGGATGGCTGGGCGCTTATCTCGGAAGCCTTGGTGCGCAGTTACTTCTGACCGTGCCGCTCAGAAGTCACGCCAATGCTCGCGCACGATCCCGGCCAGATCTGGCTCGGTGGTTTCGCGCTCCAGCCGTGCAAGTGCTTCGTCCACGTCGCATTCGGGCAGCAGTGTCCCCCGCCGACTGGTCAGCAGATCATCGACATAGGCTTTCCCGAATTCCGGGTGGCCCTGCACCGTCACTGCAAACCCGGGATACCAAAGCGCCGCATTTTCGCAGAAGGGAGATGTCGCGATGCGCTGCGCACCCTTCGGCGGCTCGACGACCTGATCCTGGTGGAACGCCTGAATGCGGATGTTTTCAGGTGCCGGGGCCAGTTTCGCCGGCCAGTCGACCGCAGCATAATCATGCGGACCAAGCCCCCAGCCCTTGTGAGACTTATCGACCCGCCCACCAAGCGCCTGCGCGATGATCTGGTGGCCAAAGCAAATGCCGAACATCTTGCTGCCGGCGTCGCGGCAGTCGCGGATGAACTGCTCCAGCGGGGCGATCCAGGTGTGGTCTTCGTAGACCCCAAAACGCGATCCGGTGATGATCCAGAGATCGTTTTCCGCTGGCGTGGCCGGAATTTCACCGTCCAGAACGCCGTAGCTCTTGACCTTGGCCTCCGGCACGCCCAGCCAACTGGCCACCATCGCCGGATAGTCGCCGTGCCGGCGCAGCAGTTCTTCCGGCGGCCGACCGGTTTCAAGAATTCCCACCTTCAGTTCGTCCGCAGCCATCCCGGCCCCCTCCGGTCAGATTCGACCAAGATAAAATCGGTATTCCACTGGCGACAATTCCGGCATCAATGCCGCAATCTCGTCGCGCTTCACGGCGACGTAAATGTCGCGGACGCGTTTGCCAAGCAGGTTCTCGGAAAACTCTGACGATGCAAACCGATCCACAGCGCCCAGCCAGTCATGACCGAGCGGCGGAGCTTCGGTCGCCTTCGGATCGTCCAGCGGCAAAGGCAGGGGCAGGTCCATTTCCAACCCGTGAAGAATACCCCCCAGAATGGCGGCCACCGCCAGGTAGGGGTTCACATCTGCGCCCGATATCCGGTGCTCCAGCCGCGCCGCCGGGCCGGTTGTCTGCGGAAGGCGCACGGCTGCGCCACGGTGGTCATAGCCCCAATCGGGGCGAGACGGCGCGAAGCTGTCGGGCTGGAACCGGCGGTAGGAATTCATGTGCGGGGCAAAGATGGCCTGCACGTCCGGCATCGTCGCAAGAACGCCGGCGACAGCGGCCAACAGCCGGTCGGAAGGGCCGGTTCCACCGTCGAAAATATTGCCGCCCTCGCTGTCTTGCACCGACACATGCACATGCATCCCGTTGCCCGGCTCGCGGGCGTAGGGTTTGGCCATGAACGTGGCCTCAAGCCCGTGTCCTGCCACCACGCCGCGCACCAGCCTGCGAAACAGCAATGCCGTGTCGGCGGCCGCGAGCACGTCATCGGTATGGTGAAAGTTGATTTCGAACTGGCCCGGCCCAAACTCGGCAATCAACGTGTCGGTGGCCAACCCTTGTGCCTTCGATGCGCTTTGAATTTCGCTCAGGACCGGGGCAAAACGATCAAGCACGTCCAGCTCATAGTTTTGCGCAACCGGAAGGCGGTTCGGCGGCCTCGGCGCGTCGTCGGATTTCTTGCGTGGGCGGTGGATGTAGAACTCCAGTTCGGTGGCAATCACCGGCGAAAGTCCCAGCCTGGAAAACCGGCTCAGCACGGATCGGAGCAGGCGGCGGCTGGACAGGTCATCTTCGCCGGCCGGGTCATCCATTTCGACCAGCACCTGTGCGACATGACCATCGGCCCAGGGCACCGGTTTCAGCGTGCCCGGCACCGGAACGATCACGCCGTCAGGGTCGCCCACGACGATCCCCAGTCCGGTTTCCGGCGGCTCGGTTCCCATGATCGTTGGCGCGTAGGTCGAGATCGGCAAGCGCACTTGCCCCGCCGTCAATTTGGAGGCCTGATCGCCCGGCAACCATTTGCCACGCAGGATGGCGTTCAGATCGCACAGCAGCAGCTCTATGCGCTCGGGGGTGCCGTGGGCTGCACGATAGCTTGCGAACTCGGTCTCGAAATCAGTCACTGTTGCAGGGCTTTCTGTTCATCGGCCGCCTTCCGGGCGATCGAGCGTTTGGAGACCAGCGACGCGGAAATCACCCCGACCGTCACGATCAGGATCATGATCGACGACAGCGCATTGATCTCGGGGCTGACCCCGAGACGCACGGCTGAATATATCTTGATCGGCAGCGTGGTCGATGACGGGCCAGCGGTGAAAGATGCGATAACCAGATCATCGAGCGAAAGGGTGAAGGCCAGCAACCAGCCCGAGATCACGGCTGGCGCGATCAGCGGCAGGGTCACCGAGCGGAACGCATCGAATGGCGTGCACCCCAGGTCAAGCGCGGCTTCTTCCAGAGATTGGTCGAAACTGACCAGCCGGGCCGAGACCACAACCGAAACGTAGCACAGCGAAAAGGTCGTGTGCGCCAGAACAATGGTGAACACGCCACGGTCCAGACCGATGGCGATGAACAGCAACAGCAGCGACAGGCCGGTGATCACTTCGGGCATCACCAACGGCGCGTAGATCATGCCGGAAAACAGCGTGCGCCCCCGGAAGCGCCCGGCACGCACCAT
>JALSJL010000460.1 GCA_026989405.1 Marinosulfonomonas sp.
ACTAGTTGATGCCCTTCTTTTTCATCACCGGCGCAAGATCGATGGTGATGTCCTTTTTGCTGCGCCAGCCAACCGCGGCCCAGGGGTTTGAAGGCGTGAACTGAAAGTAGGAATTGTTCGAGATGACAGTCAGGTTGTCTTCCTTGCGCAACTCTTCTTTCATTTCATAGGCCATCGGCACGCCGCCAATCCCGGCACCCAGGATTACAACTTCTGCCATCAGACTCTCCCAAATCTTCCCTTGCGGGTTTCATTCCGTTTTGTGAATTCGAGTAAGATAGCGGATTTGCCGAAAAATCAAAGGGTTTAATCCGTCGCAGGAGGTTCGGCTGATCATGGTGGGTGATGAGAGACTCGAACTCCCGACATCTTCGGTGTAAACGAAGCGCTCTACCAACTGAGCTAATCACCCGACCGGCGCGTGATAACCGGAGCCTCGCGACAGTTCAAGCACCAAGTCGGCGGTGCACGCCATCTTTCACGTGATAGACCACGCCCTGCCCGCCCGGCAGCGCCAGACTGGCCTCCATGTCCAGCCCCAGAACCAGCCCACGCAAGATCAGCGACACCATGCCATGGCCCACAATGACGGCCGGCGTGGCCAATTCGTCAAGCCACGACTGCAAGCGTTGGGAAAAGGCATGGAACCCCTCGCCACCGGGCGCAAGAAAGCACCACTCGCCCCACATTCCCGTATCGAACACCGCCGGCCACCGAGCGGCGCAGTCGGCCAGCAACTGCCCCTCGCATTCGCCGACCGACACTTCCATCAGACGCGCGTCAAGGATCACATCATCGGCCAGACCGGCAAGGGCCAGTTCTGCTGTTTGGCGGGTGCGCCCAAGCGGGCTGCAATAATATCTGGTGTCTGGCGGCAGCGCCGCAGATTTCAGCAGCGTGTTCTGGGCCCGCGCCTGTTCACGGCCCAGATCGGTCAGCGGCGAATCCATCCTGCCCTGGGCGCGCTTTTCGCGATTCCATTCGGTTTGGCCGTGGCGCAGGATGAAAATCTCGGGCGTTGTGGCGTTCATGTTCGCTCCAAAAAACCAAAAGGGCGCGCCACGCAGGCACGCCCGGGAATCTGGTGGGTGATAAGAGATTCGAACTCCTGACATCTTCGATGTGAACGAAGCGCTCTACCACTGAGCTAATCACCCTTTGTCGGGCTATTTAACGTCAGCTCGTCACCGGTTCAAGGGCCGCTTTTTCCACTGCCGCCGCCGTTTTCCGGCGCAATTTGCAAACCATGATGTCATGGTCGCCGACGGTCTTGGACCGCTTCACCACAAGCTTGCCCAGTGGCGGGACGTTCACGGCTTCGCCGGCGGCCAGCGCATTGCCAAGTTCGGCCAGAACACCATCGAGAACGGATTTGACCTGGTTCGGCTTCATGCCGGTTGATGCAACGATGCGCGCCACAAGCTCCTTGCGTCGAAGCATCGGTTGCGGTGCCACCGGTTTTTCGGTCGGGTCCGGTTTGCTCGGCGCAGCCGGCGTCGCCTTGCTCGTGGCCGGGCGGGTGGAACTGCTTTTGGTCGTCGTGGGTTTCTTGACTGTCATTTGCCTGTGCTCTTTTTTTTCTGATTAGCGCTATTTTAACGGTTTTCTCCCGATTTATCCACAGTTCTTTGCGGACCGCACAAGAAACGAAAGCCACGCCCGAAAAGGCGTGGCTTTCTGGTCAGGCTGGCGGGCCCGATCTAATGCGCGGTTGCGCCCGTGCCCGCGGGCTTTTCAAGCGCGGCCTTGGCGCGCGCGGCCTCTTCGGCCTCTTCGTCCCATTCGATCGGCTCTGGCTTGCGCACCAGCGCATGTTCCAGCACGTCCTGAACATGGGCCACCGGGATGATCTTCAAGCCGCCCTTCACGTTATCGGGAATCTCGGCCAGATCCTTTTCGTTCTCGGCCGGGATAAGCACCGTCTTGATGCCGCCACGAAGCGCCGCCAGCAGCTTTTCCTTCAGGCCGCCGATCGGCAGCACGTTTCCGCGCAGCGTCACCTCGCCGGTCATGGCGATATCCTTGCGCACCGGGATCTGGGTCAGAACCGACACGATCGAAGTCACCATGCCGACACCGGCGCTTGGCCCGTCCTTGGGCGTCGCGCCTTCGGGCACATGAACGTGGATGTCCATGCGCTCGAATTCCGGCGGCTTGACCCCGATCGAAGGGGCAATCGAGCGCACATAGCTTGACGCCGCATCGATGCTTTCCTTCATCACGTCGCCCAGTTTGCCGGTGGTTTTCATCCGGCCCTTGCCGGGCAGGCGCAACGCTTCGATCGACAGCAGATCACCGCCCACGCTGGTCCAGGCGAGCCCGGTGACGACGCCAATGACGTCTTCTTCCTCGGCCAACCCGTAACGGAACTTCCGAACGCCAAGATAGTCTTCCAGAACGTCTTCGGTCACGACGACCTTTTCCACTTCCTTGCGCACCAGTTTCGTCACGGCCTTTCGTGCGAGTTTTGCAATCTCGCGCTCAAGGTTGCGCACCCCGGCTTCGCGGGTGTAATAGCGGATGATCCCCATCAACGCGTCGTCGGTGATTTCGAATTCGCCCTTCTTCAGGCCGTGATTCTTGATCTGCTTGGGGATCAGGTGCTGCTTCGCGATCTCGCGCTTCTCGTCTTCGGTGTAGCCGGCCAGGGGCAGCACTTCCATCCGGTCCAGCAACGGGCCCGGAATGTCATAGCTGTTGGCCGTCGTGATGAACATCACGTCGCTCAGGTCGTATTCGACCTCAAGGTAGTGGTCGACAAAAGTCGAGTTCTGCTCGGGATCAAGCACCTCGAGCAACGCGCTCGCCGGGTCGCCCCTGAAGTCGCGGCCCATCTTGTCAATCTCGTCCAGCAGGATCAGCGGGTTCGTCGTCTTGGCCTTTTTCAGCGCCTGGATGATCTTGCCCGGCATCGAGCCGATATAGGTCCGGCGGTGACCGCGGATTTCGCTTTCATCGCGCACACCGCCAAGCGAGATACGGATGAACTCGCGCCCGGTGGCGCGCGCCACCGATTGGCCAAGGCTCGTCTTGCCCACGCCCGGCGGGCCGACAAGGCACAGGATCGGCCCCTTCAGCTTGCGCGAGCGCTGCTGAACGGCAAGGTATTCGATGATGCGTTCCTTGACCTTTTCCAGCCCGTAGTGGTCGTCATCCAGCACCTTCTGGGCGCGGGACAGGTCTTTCTTGACCCGTGAACGCTTGCCCCACGGAATCGTCAACAGCCAGTCCAGATAGTTGCGCACAACGGTCGCTTCGGCCGACATCGGTGACATCGACTTGAGCTTTTTCAGCTCGTTTTCCGCCTTTTCACGCGCTTCCCTGGACAGTTTGGTCTGCGCGATGCGTTCTTCCAGTTCGGCGATCTCGTTCTGGCCGTCGTCGCCGTCGCCCAGCTCTTTCTGAATGGCCTTCATCTGCTCATTCAGGTAGTATTCGCGCTGGGTGCGTTCCATCTGGCTTTTCACGCGGGTCTTGATCTTTTTCTCGACCTTGAGCACCGACATCTCGCCCTGCATCAGCCCGTAGACCTTTTCAAGGCGTTCTTCGACGGGCAATGTCTCAAGAAGCTCCTGCTTCTGGTCAACCTCCACGCCAAGGTGGCCCGCGATCAGGTCGGCAAGTTTCGCCGGCTCGCGGGTTTCGGAAACGGCAGCAAGCGCTTCTTCCGGAATGTTCTTCTTGATGCGCGCATAGCGTTCGAACTCGTCGGATGCAGTGCGCACAAGCGCTTCGACGGTTGCCAGGTTGCCTTCGGTTTCAGTCAACTCGTCAGCCTGGGCCTCGAAGAAGTCGGGGTTGTCGACAAATTCGCTGATCTTCACGCGTGAGCGGCCTTCAACCAGCACCTTGACGGTACCATCGGGCAGTTTCAGCAATTGCAGCACATTGGCCAGCACGCCGACGCGATAGATGCCTTCGGCCGTGGGTTCATCAACGCTGGGGTCGATCTGGCTCGACAAGAGAATCTGCTTGTCGTCCTTCATGACTTCTTCCAGGGCCTTCACAGACTTTTCGCGCCCGACGAAAAGCGGCACGATCATGTGCGGGAACACCACGATGTCGCGCAACGGCAGAACTGGGTAAGATTGTTTTTGCTCGGTCATTCGATATCCTCGGTTGGCAAGAAAACTTGGCCCCGCATTCGCGGCAGCTGGTAGTTCTCTCCTGTATTGGCCTCTATATGTGGTGTCTTGGGGTCGAATTTCAATGCGCGCATTGTCGCTTGAGCCATTGTGACGCCGGATATCGGCGCAAACAAGGCATCATTGCGCGAAATCCAGAGAAATTGATCCAATCTCCAGCCAGGCGATGCGCCGCAATGGCGCCAGACAGTGGCTGAATAGGCGATTGGGGCGGATGGCCGGGGACAGGAGGTGCCCGAACCGAATGAACCCGAAAAAACCACGCGCCCGAAAATTCACCCCGAGAAGTCAACTAAATGCCACCTTGTTCGCGAGACTGTGCAGGGCATCCACGAAAATGGTCAGCGGGAACCTTGAACATGGCCACTATCCAGAAGACGCCCGACAAGGCACTGCGAAAATTCGTATCGGCACCTTGCCGGTTTTTCGCCATCCACCGGCGCCGGGCAATCGGCTGGGCGGTGGCCTTTGCCATTGAGGGCGCTTACATCGCCCTGATGGCCGCCCGCCAGGACCTGAGCAGTCTTGTCGCCTTTCTGCGCTCGGACGCGTTCGAGTTTTCGGGCAACATGATCGTCACGCTCCTGCTCACCGAGGCCTTGCCCATCTTCCTGCTCGTGGCGATCGCGATACTGCTAGGCGCGGCGGTTGGTGCATTTTTGTGTCTGGTGCTGCAGGCCCTCATTCCCCGCCGTTTCACGAATATACTGGACGCTGCCGCCCTGGGCGTCCTTTCGGTATTGCCGCTGCAGGCGTCGGGTCTGAATGACGCTCTGGACGCAACGGGGTTTCCTGGATTGTCGCTGTTTGTTTTCATGTGGTTGGCCTACACCCTTCTGGGCGACGCCGTCTGGCGCCACCTGCCGTTCGGGTTCAACCTCAACGACCAGGCCACCATCGCAACCGACGCGACGCCGGACAAGATTTTCGCCTCATTGGCGCGCGGGCATGACGCACCGGACCTGGCTGTTGGCGAAACAAGGACGGTGCAGACCGTCAACCAGGTGAATTGCACCCTGCACTACCGAGACCACAACCACATCACGTCGACGGAAGACTACGGCTACCGCCAGGTTCGTCTGGAGCTGACCGCGAAACAGGCCGCCGATGGCCGCACACAGTTGCACTGCAGAGCGCGGTTCACGCATCTTTCGCCGCTGAGCTGGTGGGACTTCTGGGCCCGCCCCTTTGCGCGCGACTATTGCGAACACATCGCGGCCAGGGCAGCCTGTGCAACCGACAAATCGATCAATGGTCGGCTGTTCGACAAGATCACCCGAAAGCTGGAGCGCAAGGCCGCGAGGTCGGCAGGCCGCACCGCCTGACACGCGGCCGCCCGTCACAGTGGCTCGATGTCGCCTGCCGCACGGTCTGCATTGAATTTCGCTTCGAACGCATTGAATTCGCCTGCGGAAATCGCCGCGCGCATATCCGCCATCAGGTCCTGGTAATACTGCAGATTGTGCCAGGTCAGCAACATCGATTGGATGATTTCCTTCGCCTTGAACACATGGTGCAGATACGCGCGGCTGTAGTTGCGGCAGGCCGGGCAGGAACAGGCCTCATCCAACGGGCGCGGATCGTCGGCGTGGCGCGCATTCTTTATGTTGACCACCCCGCGCCGGGTGAACGCCTGCCCCGTGCGCCCCGAACGCGAGGGCAAGACGCAATCCATCATGTCGACGCCGCGCTTCACGGCCCCGACAATGTCATCGGGCTTGCCGACCCCCATCAGGTAACGCGGCCGGTCCGCCGGCAGCATGGCTGGCGCAAAATCGAGCGTGGCGAACATGGCGTCCTGCCCCTCGCCCACAGCCAGCCCGCCAATGGCATAGCCGTCAAATCCGATTGCCTTTAGTTTTTCAGCACTTTCACCGCGAAGCTCATGCGAAAGCCCGCCCTGCTGGATACCAAACAGCGCATGTCCCGGCCGGTCGCCAAATGCCTGTTTCGACCGCTCGGCCCATCGCATCGACAGGCGCATGGCACGGGCAACCTCTGCCTCGTCGGCGGGCAATGCGGGGCATTCGTCGAAGGCCATCACGATATCCGAGCCAAGCAGGTGCTGGATTTCCATCGAGCGTTCCGGGCTCAGCATGTGCTCGGAGCCATCGATATGCGATTTGAACCGCACGCCCTCTTCGCTCAGCTTGCGCAGCTCGGACAGGCTCATCACCTGGAACCCGCCGCTGTCGGTCAGAATCGGTTTTCGCCAGTTCATGAAGTCGTGCAACCCGCCAAGGCGCGCGATGCGCTCGGCGCCGGGGCGCAACATCAGATGGTAGGTGTTGCCCAGCAGGATGTCGGCGCCGGTGTCGGCCACGCTTTCGGGCAGCATCGCCTTGACGGTTGCCGCCGTGCCCACGGGCATGAAGGCCGGCGTGCGGATATCCCCGCGCGCGGTGTGGATCACCCCGGTGCGGGCCGCGCCGTCGGTCGCGGCAAGGTCAAAGGAAAATCTGCTCATCGGCGCCTGATAGAACAGGGCGGTTTCCAATGCAATCCGCGCCGATGGCGCGCGCCTCAAGCCCCCCGGACCGCAACGGCGGCGACATCAGGGCCTGCGACCCGGCTGCCCAGGGGCGCAGGGCTGTGATCTCAGCCGACCAGCTTGTCCCACTTGGCGGCGCAGATGAAGTCGTTCTCGCTGAGCCCGCCGATGGCGTGGGTGGTGAACGTCAGTTCGATATAGCCCCAGCCGAACAGGATTTCCGGGTGATGGCCTTCCTGATCGGCCAGCCAGGCGGCAAGGTTGGCGTGGTAGACCGGCTTGGCGAAGCCCTTGAACTCCATCCGGCGCCGCAGCTCGGTGGCCGCGTCGTTCAACTGCCAGTCGTCATGCAGGTCTTTCATCATCGCGCGCGCGTCGTCGCCTTCGATCGGCGGCACGCCGCCCTCACAGGGCACGCAGGACTTGTCGCTCAGATCACAGGTGGTCATCGTTTTCTCCCTCAGGATGCTTTCCGGGCCGGTTCGAATACAGGGCCGAACAATCCCCGGGATTGCGCGTCATGCACATCCGCCAAAAGGTCGCGTTCGGCGGCGGCAAACAGATCATCCACGCATTCGAGCACGAAGTAAATCGGTTGGTGGATGTCGATCCGGTAGGGCGTGCGCAGGATATCGATCACATCGAACGGGCGACGAATGGCGTCGGGGCTGGTCACGCTCCAGGGCAGTTCCGTCGGGCTTGAGGCCAGCCCCGACCCCAACGCCCTGATCTGCCCCTTTTCGCGCGTGAGGCCGAATTCGATGGTGAACCAATACAGCCGGATCAGCCAGGGATAGTCCTTTGGCTCGGCACGCAGACCGGCGGCGCCAATTGCCTGCGAAAACCCGGCAAAGCGCGGATCCGTCAACAGCGGCGTGTGGCCGAAAATCTCGTGGAAGATGTCCGGCTCCTTGATGTAGTCGAAATCCCTGCGCGAGCGGATGAACGAGGCCGCGGGAAAGCGGCGTTCCGACAGCATGCGGAAAAACCGCCCGAACCCGATCAGGGCCGGCACCGGCTCGACCCGCCAGCCGGTCAGCCCGCGCAGCACCTCCGAAACCTCGGCGGTTTGCGGAACCCGGTCACCTGGCAGGGCCAACCGCCCGAGGCCCTCAAGATAGGGTTCTGCCGCGAACTTGCGCACATTTGGAAGCTGGCGCGCGATCAGGTCGCGCCAGACCGCATGTTCCGCACCGGTGTAATGGATCGTCCCGTCCGGCCCCGGCGTTTTCGCTTCATAGGCACTTTTCTTGCTCATCAGACACCTCCTTGCTGCGAATATTCTGTCAGGTTTTCCCAGGATTTTTCTTTCCAATATCCGCCGATCTGCTAATAACGAGGTCGTATTTTTCGTGTTCTCCAATCGATCGGTAATTTCATGCCCGAGCTTAACAAACAGGACCGGCAAATCCTTGCGATCTTGCAAAGCGACGGAAAGATCAGCACGCAGGATCTGGCCGAACGCTGCGGCATGTCGACCAGCCCGTGTTGGCGCCGGGTGCGCAAACTGGAAGAGGCCGGGCTGATCAAGGGCTATGTCGCCCTGCTCTCGACCCGGGCATTGGGGTTGAAAACCCGGGCCTATGTCCATGTTTCGCTGATCGACCACACGGAAACGAGCATTCGGATTTTTGACGAATTCGTCGCCGGCCACGATGAAATCGTCGAATGCTGCTCGATCACCGGGTCCGACGATTATCTGCTGAAGGTCGTGGCCACTGACCCGGAGGCCCTGGAGCAATTCATCATGAAACGCATCCTGGGCCTCGGGATCGTGCGCTCTTCGACCACCCATTTCGTCTTGCGCCAGAAGAAATACACAACGGCCCTGCCGCTCGAAACCTGAGCCGGAAAATTCGCCGCAGGCGGACCACTGGACGTCGCGACTCCAATTCCTTATATAAAGACTAAGAAATCAAGTGAGGCTCCGATGACCGCAGAAGCAAACAAGATCGAAGGCACGCCGCTGATCAAGCCGTCAAGCACGCATCATCCGCTATATGTCGACGTGGTCATTGCCTGCCGTTCGGTGTTCGACCCGGAGATACCGGTGAACATCTATGATCTCGGCCTGATCTACACGATCGACATCAACGATGAAAACGACGTGAACATCGCCATGTCCCTGACCGCGCCGGGCTGCCCTGTGGCCGGGGAAATGCCGGGCTGGGTTGCCGATGCCGTGGGCGCCATTCCGGGCGTCAAGTCGGTCAACGTGGAACTGGTATGGGAGCCGCCGTGGGGCATGGAAATGATGTCCGATGAAGCGCGGCTGGAACTGGGCTTCATGTAAGCGCCAAATGAAAAGGCACCCGCGGGCCAGAGGCGGGTGCCTTTGATGGTCGCATGAGGTTTGCGGTTACTTCATGATTGCCGAGGTGATGTCCAAAAGATTGTTGACGGAATCGCAGTTCTCGTGCTCGACGCCTTCGCACTGCTCTTTCGCATCCTGAAGAAGCTTGTGCACAAGTTCCAGGTGCTTTGCGGCCGGAGGATCGCCCGGAACGGCATTGACAACGATGCGACCGCAAAGCGGGCCGAGGCAAATAGCAATGCCGTGTCCCTTGGCAAACGCAGGTGCGCTTGTCACAGTCGAGAGCAATACGCCCGCGGCAAGGAGTTTGGTCACGGAATTCGGTTTCTTCATGTTTGTTCTCCGAAAAGTTGCGGTTAGAACTTGAAACACTCTTTAATCAGCGTAAAAAAATCTCTCGATTGTGTATAAATTATGAACAATAAGTGGAATTTTTCGGAGCATCGGGCCTGCGGCGACGCTACACTTGAATTGATA
>JALSJL010000461.1 GCA_026989405.1 Marinosulfonomonas sp.
CGACCCCGTCCACGGTGGCCAGCCGCGCGTTTCAGCGAGAACTGGCCTTTCGGGCCATCGGCGTCGATGTTGAAGCGCAGGCCTGTGGCGGGGTTGTCGATGCGATTGAAGAGGGCGACATGATCCTGGCCGAAGCGCTGGTGCGCTCGCATGTCGACGCGCTCAAGCGCAAGATGCCATCGCCCGAGGCAGCTGTTCTGGGTTGCACCCACTATCCGATACTGGAAGATGTCTTTCAGGATGCGCTTGGCCAGGATATCAGGGTTTTCAGTCAGGCCGCACTTGTGGCCGAAAGCCTTTCGGATTATCTGGAACGTCATCCGAACATGCGGGGGCAGGGACAGGCTTCTGTTTTCCTGACCACGGGAGAGGCAAGGAAAGTGTCAGATCAGGCCACACGGTTTTTGCGACGAAAGGTGGAATTTGTCTCCGCCTGAGGCCCTGTGCCTTGTCCGCCAACCCGCGCCCGGCCATGTGTCGCGCGCTTTTCCCGACAGGTAAACCATGAACAAGAAAGTCGCCATTCTGGGTGCGTCCGGCTATACCGGGGCCGAGATCGTCCGCCTTGTCGCCACCCATCCCGACCTTGAAATCGCCGCCCTGAGCGCAGAGCGCAAGGCAGGCATGGCCATGGGCGATGTCTTTGCCCAGCTTGGCCACCTTGACCTGCCCGATCTCGTGAGGATTTCCGATGTCGATTTCCAGCAGGTCGATCTGGCGTTTCTGGCCCTGCCTTACGGGCTGAGCCATGAGCTTGTTCCTGGCCTGCCGGATCATGTGAAAGTCGTTGATCTGTCAGCCGATTTCCGTTTCCGCGATGTTGCGGACTATGCCAGGTGGTATGGCCGCGAACACAAGGCCCCGAAGATCCAGCCGACCGTTGCCTACGGTCTGCCCGAAATCTATCGCTCCGAGATCGCGGCGGCCCGGATCACGGCCAACACGGGGTGCTATGTGGCAACCTCGCTCTTGCCACTGATCCCGCTGGTGCGGGCGCAGGTCATTGATCCGCACCCCATCGTGATCGACGCAAAGTCGGGGGTGTCGGGCGCCGGGCGCGCGTTGCGTGAAAGCAGCCTGTTTTGCGAGGTGAATGAGGGGTTTTCCGCCTATGGCATTGCCCATCACCGGCACATGGGCGAACTGGACCAGGAGCTGTCGCTGGCCGCCGGGGCGCCCGTTACGCCGTCCTTCACGCCGCATCTGGTGCCGATGAGCCGCGGCATGATGGCAACCATCTATGTTGATGGCGATGCCGACGCCGTGCATGAAACCCTGGCCGCGTTCTACTCGGATGCGCCATTTGTCACGGTCTTGCCGCTTGGCAAGGCGCCCTCGACATCCCATGTTAAGGGTTCGAACCGGTGTCATATCGGTGTTGTGGCCGACCGCGCCAAGGGTCGGACGATCATCGTGTCTGTTCTTGACAACCTGATGAAGGGGGCGTCCGGGCAGGCCGTCCAGATCGCCAACATCATGCTCGGTCTCGATGAAACCGCCGGCCTGAAGCTGGCACCGATTTTTCCGTGAGGAGGGCAAGATGGCCGGAATGAAGGGTTTGAAAAAACAACGCCGCGTGCAGATCATCGTCGTGGCAGCGGTGGCCCTTGTTCTTTCCACGGCGCTGGTCGGCTACGCCTTGCGCGATGGCATCAATTATTTTCGCGCTCCTGCTCAAGTGGTTGAAAACCCGCCGCCGCCCGGTGAGGTTTTTCGCATCGGCGGGCTTGTGGCCGAAGATTCCCTGGTGCGCGGCCAGGGCGAAACGATCACCTTCAGCGTGACCGACGGCGCCGCCACCATTCCCGTGACCTATACCGGCGTGCTGCCCGACCTGTTCAAGGAAGGTGAGGGCATGGTGGGCACGGGAAAACTGGTCGACGGGGTCTTTCAGGCCTCGGAAATCCTGGCAAAGCACGACGAAAGCTACATGCCCAAAGAGGTGATCGACGCCCTGAAAGAACAGGGCGTGTATGTCGAACCCGAAAGCTGAGCGGGCGGCCCATGTCGGCCAAACCCTTGAGCACCGCGCGCTCCGGTAGCGGGCGTTAACCTATTGCGCGCACCTTGATAGGCGTTTTGAACGTCTCAGGTGCTCCATGCAACGCATTGAAACTATTGCCGATGCCATCATCGCACGCGAGGGTGGTTTCGTGAACGATCCCGACGATCCGGGCGGCCCCACGAAATTTGGTGTCACGCTTGGAACGCTGCGCCGGTTGCGGCTGGATCTGAACGGCGATCGCAAGATCGACACGCGCGATGTCCGGGCCGTGAACCGAAAGACGGCGCGCGACATCTTTGTGCGCGATTACTATTTTCGCCCCCGGATCGACCAGCTGCCCGAGTCTCTGCGCGCGTCGGTGTTTGACATGTATGTCAACGCCGGGTCTCAGGCGGTCAAGATCCTGCAACGGCTTTTCCGACAGATGGGGCACAGGATTTCGGTCGACGGCATCATCGGCCCGCAGACGATCCGGGCGGCTCGGCTGGCCCAGGAAGAGGCCCCGGAATTTCTGGCCGATGCCTACGGGATCGCACGTCGCAACTACTACTACGCATTGGCAGACCGGCGCCCGGGGCTGCGGAAATTCGCGCGTCGGCGCGATGGCGGCAAGGGCGGCTGGATCACGCGTGCGGAAGAATTCATGTCGCCGCGTTATCGCCTCAGCGAGGAAGCTCATGCGGCGCGGGTGGCGAAATGGGGGTAATCGAGGCGATAGTGTCCCTGCTTTTTGGCGGGCAGCGCAACCTGATCAAGGAAACCGTCGAAGTATTCCGCGAGAATGCGGAAGCAGCCTCGGAGCGCGACGCGCGCTATCGCGGTGCGGCCCTGAACCAGTTTGCGGCTGAATTCGCGGTGGAACGAAAGGGCCGGTTCGACCGGTTCATGGACGCGCTGAACCGCGTGCCGCGACCGGCTATGGCGTTGGGAACATTGGGCCTTTTCGTGGCCGCGATGGTTGATCCGATCTGGTTTGCTGCGCGCATGCAGGGCATTGCCCTGGTGCCCGAACCGCTTTGGTGGCTGCTGGGGGCGATCGTGTCATTCTACTTTGGCGCGCGCCACCAGGTCAAAAGCCAGGAATTTCAACGCTCGATCGCGGCAACTGTCCTGCGGGCCGCAGATGTCAGCGGAAACATCGCGAGCCTGCGCGCCCTGGCAGAGGGCGCCGGAGAACCGGTTCACGAAGAAAACGCGGCACTGGCCGACTGGAGGGCGCAAAATGACGGGTGAGCTGTTCATCAAGATACTGACAGAGCAGGGGCCCTGGGCCCTGTTGGTTTTCTACCTGTTGTTCCGCGACCTGCAAAAAGACCAGGCAACCCGGGATGTCGTGAACAAGAATTCGCAGGTGCTTGTCGAGCTGACGACCCTTATCCGCGAACGCTTGCCGCGCTCGCGCAACTGAAACTGGTGAAGGACATCAAGATGGCGAAAAACCTGAAAGAGGCGATCGAGAAAAATCGCATTGCGGCCGAAAACCTTGACCGCGCGCTGCGCGATTGTCTGGCGCTGCTGCGCGAGGTTCCCGATGCTGCGGATGCGCGGTTCGAAGTGATTGACGGCGGGCGCCGGCAGGCCGGATCGGCGCGCCGCTGAGCGCTGCGGCAATAGGCGCGCGAAAACTTGAACACGCAGCCATTGCACTTGTGGCGAACTCGGCTAGGGTTTGCCCATGCTTACAGAATCTGCACAATTTGCGCTGATCCTCGCCTTCCTGGTGGCGATCATGCAGACCGTCATCCCGATGATCGGGGCCGCTCGGCGTAATCCCGTCTGGATGAGCGTGGCCGAACCGGCGGCACTGACGCAGTTCTTTCTGGTCGGGTTTGCCTTTGCGGCCCTCACGCATGCCTTCGTGACATCGGATTTCTCGCTGGCCGTGGTGGCTGCGAACTCTCACACCGACAAGCCGATGCTCTACAAGATCACCGGCGTCTGGGGAAACCACGAAGGCTCTGTCCTGCTGTGGGTTCTGATCCTGACGCTGTTTGGCGCCATGGCTGCAGTCTTTGGCGGCAATCTTCCGGCAACGCTGCGCGCCAGGGTTCTTGCTGTGCAGGGCTCGATCGGCGCGGCCTTTCTCGGCTTTGTGCTGTTCACCTCGAACCCTTTCACCCGGCTCGCCAATCCGCCATTGAACGGGCAGGGGCTGAACCCGCTGCTGCAAGATCCGGGGCTCGCGTTCCATCCGCCGTTTCTTTACCTCGGCTATGTTGGTCTTTCGATGTCGTTTTCCTTTGCGGTGGCGGCGCTGATCGAGGGCCGGGTTGATGCGGCCTGGGGGCGCTGGGTGCGCCCCTGGACCCTGGCGGCCTGGCTTTTTCTGACTGTCGGTATCGCCCTGGGGTCCTGGTGGGCCTATTACGAGCTGGGCTGGGGCGGGTTCTGGTTCTGGGATCCGGTCGAGAATGCGTCGTTCATGCCATGGCTGGTATCGGCTGCATTGCTTCATTCGGCAATCGTCGTTGAAAAACGCGAGGCCCTGAAAAGCTGGACGGTTCTGCTGGCGATACTGGCCTTCGGGTTCTCGATGATGGGCACGTTCATCGTGCGTTCCGGCGTGCTGACCTCGGTTCATGCTTTCGCAACGGACCCGGCGCGCGGCGTTTTCATCCTGATGATCCTGGGCGTATTCATGGGCGGTGCGCTGACATTGTATGCAGCGCGTGCCTCGATCCTGGAATCCAAGGCGGTCTTTTCGGTCGTCAGCCGGGAAAGCGCGCTGGTTCTCAACAACATCCTGCTGGCGGTCGCGGCATTTGTCGTCTTTTTCGGCACCATGTGGCCCTTGGTGGCCGAGCTGTTTTTCGACCGGAAACTGACGGTCGGCGCGCCCTTTTTCGAGGCTGCGTTTACCCCGTTCATGGTCGCGCTGGCGGTGTTGCTGCCCATAGGCGCTTTGCTGCCCTGGAAGCGTGCGCGGCTGGCGCGCGCCATGCGCCCGCTGTGGCCGGCGGCGGTTCTGGCCGTGGCCGTGGGCGGGCTGGTCTACACCATCCAGACCGGGCGCTCGATGCTGGGCCCGATCGGTGCGGCGCTTGCAGCCTGGATATTCATGGGGGCGGCCATTGATCTGTGGCAACGCACCGGACGTGGCGGGTTTGGCACGAAACTTGCCCGTCTGACCCGGCTTCCGAGGGCCGATCTTGGGCGCATCTTCGGACATGGCGGCTTTGGCGTGACGATCTTCGGGATCGCCGCGATGCTGGCCTGGTCCGTGGAAGATATCCGCGTGGCCCAGGAAGGTGAGACCTTCAGCGTTGCCGGGTACGATATTACGCTGGCGGATGTGCGCCAGGAGCCGGGGCCAAACTATTCGGCCATCGTGGCCGACATGGACATCGCAAGAAACGGACGTGTCATCGCCCGTTTGCAACCGGAAAAGCGCACATATAACGTGTCGCGAATGCCGACGACCGAAGCCGCAATCGACAACGGCATCCTGCGCGACATCTATGTCGTGATCGGCGATCCGCAGCAGGGTGGGGGTTGGGCGGTGCGCACTTATGTCAAACCCTTCGCAAACTGGATATGGGCCGGCGCGATCATAATGGCTCTTGGCGGGCTCTTGTCATTGAGCGACCGCAGATACCGGATTGCCGCCGGCAGTGCGAGCCGCCGTCGCCGGCCAAACCAGGTGCCCGCGGAATGAGACGGATTGTTCTGGCGGCCGTGATTGCCCTGTCCATCGCCGGGGCGGCGGGTGCCGTGCAGCCGGATGAAATCCTTGATGACCCGGTGCTTGAAGAGCGCGCACGCGCGTTGTCCAAGACGCTGCGTTGCCTGGTGTGCCGGAACCAGAGCATCGATGACTCCGATGCGGATCTTGCCCGCGATCTGCGCCTGCTGGTGCGCGAACGGCTGGTTGCCGGCGATACGGACGCGCAGGCGATGGAGTTCATCGTGGATCGTTACGGTGAATTCGTGTTGCTGAAGCCGACAAGGTCAGGGGCGAACCTTGTGCTGTGGGTCGCCGGCCCCGCGATGCTTGTCGCGGCGTTGCTGGGCGGTTTTGTCTACACCCGCCGTCGCGCGGCAGCCAAGGCGCCGCCGCCGCTGAGCGCCGAAGAACGCAAGGAACTGACGGAAATTCTTGGCGACTGAAGCAGGTTTCCCTTTCCCTGTCCGGCAGGCCGTCTATTGTCGGCAAAAATCGGAACACCGGGAGCTTTCTTCAATGCAATATGAAACCATCCGCTATTCGCTGCGCGATGATATCGCCGTTCTTTCGCTCAACCGCCCCGAGGTGATGAATGCGCTCAACACCCAGATGCGCGCCGAGATCCTGCACGCGGTCAACCGGGCAGGCGAAGAGGCGCGGGTCCTGGTCGTGACCGGCAAGGGGCGGGCGTTTTGCTCGGGCCAGGATCTGGGCGACCGGGCGACCGCTGCGAGCGTCGATCTTGAGCGCACCCTGCGCGACGAATACGAGCCGATGCTCAAGGCGATCTACGACTGCCCGATCCCGACGATTGCTGCGGTCAACGGCGCGGCCGCCGGGGCCGGTGCCAACCTTGCACTGGCGTTCGATGTGGTGATTGCCACGAAATCGGCTGTCTTTCTGCAGGCGTTTTCGCGCATCGGTCTGATCCCGGATGCCGGCGGCACCTATTGGCTGCCACGCCAGATCGGGGTTGCGCGCGCCATGGGGGCGGCGTTGTTTGCCGAACCGATCAGCGCCGAGCAGGCCGCCGACTGGGGCATGATCTGGGAGGCCGTCGATGACGAAGCCTTTGCACAGAAATGGTTTGAGCGCGCCCAAAAGCTCGCCACCGGGCCAACCGTGGCCTACCGCAACATCAAGGCAGCCTTGCGAAGCTCTTTCGATAATGACCTGGAGCACCAGCTGGAACTGGAGGCGCATCTGCAGGGCGAATGCGGCAATACGCGCGACTTCAAGGAAGGGGTGCTGGCGTTTCTCGAAAAACGTCCGGCAAAATTCGAGGGTCGCTGAACAGTCAAATCCACGGCACGCCCGGCTCCGTGGCGCCATAGCCGCCCCTCCACATCGCAAGGGCGGTCGCCATGGTCCTTTCAGTGGGACCGTCCCCAATTTTGCGGCAGACGGCAGCAAAGACCACGCTTGCCGAACCAAATCGTGACGGCGACCGAATGAGCAGCCCGGCCCCCGGCGGCCAAAGGCTGGCCGCACGGGAAAGCACATCATATTCTTTGCTCAAATATCCCCGCCGGAGGCCGCGCGCCGCGCACTGGCGCGGCGCACCGCTTTCATGGCAACGCCGCAGGCGTTTCAATTCAACAGGGCTTCAACGGTCTTCAACGTCCGTGTAGTCGCGTTGAGTCGGCCCGGTGTAAAGCTGGCGCGGGCGACCGATCTTCATGGCCGGGTCTTCGATCATCTCTTTCCACTGGGAAATCCAGCCGACGGTGCGCGAAACCGCGAAGATCGGGGTGAACATCGACGTCGGGAACCCCATCGCCTCCAGGATGATGCCCGAATAGAAATCGACGTTCGGGAACAGCTTCTTTTCCTGGAAATACGGGTCGGCCAGTGCGGCCTTTTCCAGTTCCTTGGCGACCTGAAGGACCGGGTTGTCATCAATGCCCAACAGGTGGAGCACCTCGTCCGCCGATTCCTTGAGAACCTTGGCCCGCGGGTCGAAGTTCTTGTAGACGCGGTGGCCAAAGCCCATCAGCCGGAACGGATCGTTCTTGTCCTTGGCGCGCTTGATGAACTCGGGGATGCGGTCCGGGGTGCCGATTTCCTTGAGCATTTCCAGGCAGGCCTGGTTGGCACCGCCATGTGCCGGCCCCCAGAGGCAGGCGATCCCCGCCGCGATACAGGCAAACGGGTTGGCGCCGGAGCTTGATGCAAGCCGGACGGTGGATGTGGACGCGTTTTGTTCGTGGTCGGCATGCAGCGTGAAAATCCGGTCCATGGCGCGTGCCAGGATCGGGTTGACCTCATAGTCTTCGGCCGGAACGGCAAAACACATGCGCAGGAAGTTCGAGGCATAGTCCAGGTCGTTCCGCGGGTAGACGAAAGGCTGGCCGATGGTGAACTTGTGCGCCATGGCGGCGATTGTCGGCATCTTGGCGATCATGCGAACGGTGGCCACTTCGCGCTGCCAGGGGTCGGAGATGTCGGTTGAATCGTGGTAAAACGCGCTCATCGCGCCGACGACGCCGGTCATCACCGCCATCGGGTGCGCATCGCGCCGGAACCCGCGGAAGAAGAACATCATCTGCTCGTGCAGCATGGTGTGGTTGGTGACACGCGATTCGAAATCTTCCAGCTGGGCGCCCGTGGGCAGTTCGCCATACAGCAGCAGGTAGCAGACTTCGAGGTAGTGCGATTTTTCGGCCAATTGCTCGA
>JALSJL010000462.1 GCA_026989405.1 Marinosulfonomonas sp.
GTGATCTTGCAGAAAATCCGCGAAGCCGAGCGTGACCGTCAATACGAAGAGTTCAAGGACCGCGCGGGCACGATCATCAACGGTGTCGTCAAGCGCGAGGAATACGGCAATGTCATCGTTGACGTGGGCACCGGTGAAGGCGTGCTGCGCCGCAATGAAAAGATCGGCCGCGAAAGCTATCGCCCGAACGACCGCATTCGCTGCTACATCAAGGAAGTGCGCCGCGAACAGCGCGGGCCGCAGATCTTCCTGTCGCGCACCGCGCCGGAATTCATGGCCGAGCTGTTCAAGATGGAGGTGCCGGAAATCTACGACGGTATCATCGAGATCAAGGCGGTTGCGCGCGATCCGGGCAGCCGGGCGAAGATTGCCGTGATCAGTTATGATTCGTCCATCGACCCGGTGGGCGCCTGTGTCGGCATGCGCGGCTCGCGCGTGCAGGCCGTGGTGAACGAGCTTCAGGGCGAAAAGATCGACATCATTCCGTGGAACGATGACGCGCCGACCTTCCTGGTGAACGCGCTGCAACCGGCCGAGGTCAGCAAGGTCGTGCTGGATGAGGACGCCGGCAAGATCGAGGTGGTGGTGCCCGACGAACAGCTTTCGCTGGCCATCGGGCGGCGCGGGCAGAACGTGCGCCTGGCCAGCCAGTTGACCGGGCTGGATATCGACATTCTGACCGAAGAAGAAGAAAGCAAGCGCCGTCAGGCCGAGTTCGAGGAACGCACCAAGCTGTTCATGGACACGCTGGATCTTGATGAGTTCTTTGCCCAGCTGCTGGTTTCGGAAGGGTTTTCTTCCCTGGAGGAAGTCGCCTTCGTCGATCCGGCAGAGTTGACCGTGATCGACGGTGTCGACGACGACACGGCGGCCGAGCTGCAGGCGCGTGCGCGCGACTACATCGAAGCCCAGAACAAGAAGGCACTGGATCACGCGCGTGAACTGGGCGTCGAAGACAGCCTGATTGCCTATGAGGGTCTGACCCCGCAAATGGTCGAAGCGCTTGCCGAGGATGGCATCAAGACGCTGGAAGATTTCGCGACCTGCGCGGATTGGGAACTTGCCGGCGGGTGGACAACGATTGACGGTGAGCGCGTGAAGGATGAAGGCATCCTCGAAAAATTCGACCTCAGCCTGGAAGAGGCACAGGACCTGGTGATGACCGCCCGAATTCAGCTTGGCTGGGTTGACCCCGCCGATCTGGAGCCGGAAACGCCCGAGGGCGAGGATGGTGAAGACGGGGAGAAGGCGGAAGACATCGCTGAGGACAACGCAGATTCCAAGGCGGCCGAAACAACCGGAGAATCCGAAGCCTGAGTCGGGCTTCGGGAGTTTCGCGTGACGCGCGGTGGCCAACCAAAAAAGCGGGCAGAGCCCGAACGCAGGTGCATTGTCACCGGCGAGGCTCAGCCCAGGGGTGGCCTGATTCGATTCGTGGTCGGGCCGAATGACGTTGTCGTCCCGGACGTCCTTGGGAAACTGCCGGGGCGCGGCATCTGGGTGACCGCGGATCGCGCAACGCTGGAAAAGGCCGTGAACAAGGGGCTGTTTGCCCGCGCAGCAAAAGCTCCTGCAAGGGCACCGGAAGATCTGGTCGCTGAAGTCGAGCGGCAACTGGCGCGGCGCGTTGTCGATCTGGTCGCACTGTCGCGCAAGGCCGGTTTGGCGGTCGCCGGGTTCGAGAAGGTAAAACGCTGGCTGGCGGACGGGCACGCAAAGGTGTTGCTGCAGGCCTCTGACGGGTCAGAACGCGGCAAAGGCAAGCTGTGGACGCCGGAAGGCGGGCGGTTTTTCGGGATGCTGAGCGCATCGGAATTGGGTTTGGCTTTCGGGCGTGAAAGTGTGATACATGGCGCGCTTGCGGCTGGCGGACTCACAACACGTGTTGTAGATGATGCTACGCGGCTCGCGGGATTCCGCGAAATCGACGGTGGGAAGACCCATCGGAAAGGTAAGACGACGAAATGAGCGATACAGACGGCAAAAAACCTCTTGGACTGCGCGGCGCTGGACGACCGGGTCAGGTGAAGCAAAGTTTCAGCCATGGACGGACAAAGAACGTCGTGGTTGAAACCAAGCGCAAGCGCGTTGTGGTTCCCAAGCCAGGTGCTGCAAGCGGTGGTGCTCAACCCGGTGCGAAAGTGACGCCGGGTGGAGACCCGAGGAAGCGGCCCGCCGGTATCTCTGACGCCGAAATGGAGCGGCGTCTGAAGGCGCTCAGAGCCGCAAAGGCTCGTGAGGCCGAGGACGAAAAGAAGCGCGCGGAAGAAGACCTGAAACGCGAGCGTGATCGGCAGCGCCGGCGCGAAGAGGCTGAAGCCAAAGAGCGCGAAGCCCGCGAACTTCAGGAGCGCTCGCGCCTCAAGGCCGAGGAAGCTGCATCCAAAAAGCGCGATGCCGAAGATGGTGCGCGCAAGGCCGCTGCCGCGGCAGCGGCGCCGGCCGCGGAAGAGCCGGCCGCCCGACCGGCCGCCAAGCCTTCGGCGGCCCCTCGCAAAACCGACCGCGAGCGTGACCAGCGCCGCGAGGCCAAGGGCAAGGGCCAGCGCGACAGCGGCCGCCGCTCGGGCAAGCTCACGCTGAACCAGGCCCTTTCGGGCGGCGAAGGCGGGCGGCAGCGTTCGCTGGCAGCCATGAAGCGCAAGCAAGAGCGCGCGCGTCAGAAGGCGCTTGGCGGTGCGGAGTCGCACGAAAAAGTCATTCGTGACGTCCAGATCCCCGAAACCATTGTGGTTCAGGAACTGGCAAACCGGATGGCCGAACGTGTGGCCGATGTGGTCAAGTCGCTGATGAACATGGGCATGATGGTTACACAGAACCAGTCGATTGACGCCGACACGGCGGAATTGATCGTCGAAGAGTTCGGCCACAAGGTCGTTCGCGTGTCGGACGCCGATGTGGAAGACGTGATCAAGACCGAAGAAGATCGCCCGGAAGACCTGAAGCCGCGCCCGCCCGTGATCACGGTGATGGGCCATGTCGACCACGGCAAGACATCGTTGCTGGATGCGATCCGCAAGACAAAGGTTGTGTCAGGCGAAGCCGGCGGGATCACCCAGCATATCGGTGCCTACCAGGTGACAACGGATGACGGGACGGTTCTGACCTTCCTTGATACTCCGGGCCACGCGGCGTTCACGTCAATGCGTGCACGCGGGGCGCAGGTAACCGATATCGTGGTTCTGGTTGTGGCCGCCGATGATGCGGTCATGCCGCAAACGGTCGAAGCCATTCACCACGCCAAGGCAGCCGGTGTTCCGATGATCGTTGCGATCAACAAGATCGACCGGCCGGGCGCGAACCCGGACAAGGTGCGCACCGACCTGTTGCAGCACGAAGTGATCGTGGAAAAAATGTCGGGCGATGTTCTGGATGTCGAGGTGTCGGCGATTGACGGCACCGGTCTGGACAAGCTGCTTGAGGCGATCGTCCTGCAGGCAGAATTGCTTGACCTGAAGGCCAATCCAGACCGCGCCGCGCAAGGCGCCGTGATCGAAGCGCAACTTGACGTGGGCCGTGGACCCGTGGCGACCGTTCTGGTTCAGAACGGGACGTTGCACCAGGGTGACATCTTCGTGGTTGGCGAACAGTGGGGCAAGGTGCGCGCGCTGATCAACGACAAGGGCGAACGCGTGAAAGACGCCGGCCCATCGGTGCCGGTCGAAGTGCTTGGTCTGCACGGAACGCCCGAAGCCGGTGACGTTCTGAACGTCACAGATACCGAGGCACAGGCGCGTGAAATCGCTGAATACCGCCACGAATCAGCCAAGGAAAAACGTGCCGCCGCCGGCGCCGCGACGACCCTTGAACAGCTGATGGCGAAGGCCAAGGAAGACGAAAACGTGGCCGAGCTGCCAATACTGGTCAAGGCCGACGTGCAGGGTTCTGCCGAGGCAATCGTCCAGGCGATGGAAAAGATCGGCAATGACGAGGTTCGGGTGCGGGTTCTGCATTCGGGCGTTGGCGCGATCACCGAAAGCGATGTCGGGCTTGCCGAAGCATCCGGGGCCCCGGTGATCGGATTCAATGTCCGGGCCAACTCGACGGCCCGGAAGGTTGCGAACCAGAAGGGTGTCGAAATCCGGTATTACTCGGTGATCTACGACCTTGTGGATGACGTGAAAGCTGCCGCGTCGGGTCTGCTTTCGGCCGAAATCCGCGAGAAGTTCATCGGCTATGCCGAGGTCAAGGACGTGTTCAAGGTCTCGAATGTCGGCAAGGTCGCCGGTTGTCTGGTGACGGAAGGCGTGGCCCGCCGGTCGGCTGGTGTCCGCCTTTTGCGTGACAACGTGGTCATTCACGAAGGCACACTGAAAACCCTGAAACGCTTCAAGGATGAAGTGGCAGAGGTTCAGTCTGGCCAGGAGTGCGGCATGGCGTTTGAAAACTACGAGGATGTTCGCAAGGGCGATGTCATCGAAATATTCGAGCGCGAAGAAGTTGAACGCAATCTTGAGTGATCAGGATGGCGCAGTTGACTTCTGCATCCTGAAATTGAAAAGGGCGGCCTGGTCTGGCCGCCCTTGATCATTCTGGTTGGTGGCTTCAGGCTGCTGCCACGACCGGCAAGCCCTGGAATACCTGATCACCCACCCGGACAACGACTCTGCCATTATCCAGTTTCCGGACGAAGATGCCCTGAACATAAACACAACTACCAACGAGTATCGTCTGAAGCATTGAAACTCATCCCCTCAAGTTTCGATTAGGTTTCATGTTAGGATTGACCCGAAACAAAAAGCCAGTTGCCTGGCGCACTGTCTCTACTATAGGCATCATTTCGCTTATTGATAGGCGCAATTTTGCCCTTTGCTCGCCTTAAAGTAGAGATTCACGATTTTTGAACGCTTCTAAAGCCAATCCCGCAATATGGGAATGAGCGGCGAATCGGCCGCGGGCATGGGATATTCGGAGAGTTTTCCAGGCGGAACCCAAGCCAGTTTCTGCCGTTCCCGGGCGCAAATGACCCCTTTCCATTTTCTGCAAATGAACAGTGGCATCAAAAGATGAAAGTCATCGTAGGCATGGCTGGCGAAGGTCAAGGGGGCCAGGCAGCTTTCCCAGGTGTCGATGCTCAGCTCTTCGCGCAACTCACGGATCAGCGCTGCTTCCGGGGTTTCGCCCGGCTCGACCTTGCCGCCCGGAAACTCCCACAGGCCAGCCATCGACTTGCCTTCCGGTCTCTGCGCCAGCAGGACGCGACCGTCCTTGTCGACCAGGGCCGCCGCCGAAACCAACAGGATATTCATGATCTGTAATCGGCGTTGATCTCGATGTAGCCGTGGGTCAGGTCGCATGTCCAGACCCGCGCGGAAGACTGGCCCAGGCCCAGGTCGACAGCTATGACGAGTTCCTGATTTTTCATGTAACGCGCGCCAGCATCCTCGCTGTAGTCGGGCGATACCCATCCGTTCGCGGCCACCGGAATGTCGCCAAACCAGATGGCCAGCCGATCCCGATCAGCCTTCGCGCCCGATTTTCCGACAGCCATGACAATTCGGCCCCAGTTCGGATCTTCCCCGGCCATGGCGGTCTTGACCAGCGGTGAATTCGCCACCGACATTGCAACCAGTTTCGCGTCGCTGTCCGAAGTCGCGCCGGTCACGCGCACTTCAATGAACTTTGTTGCGCCTTCGCCGTCGCGCACGACCTGGTGGGCAAGATCCAGCATGGTCTCTTCCAGAGCTTGCTGGAACAGGCGGCCAGGCTCTGACGTGCCATCCACGATCTCGGCGTTGTCTGCCATGCCGGTTGCGCCGACAACAAGCGTGTCAGAGGTCGATGTATCGCTGTCGACGGTGATGCAGTTGAAGCTGCTGGCGGCCGCTCGTTCGACCATTTCCTGCAACACGGGTTGGGCTATTCTGGCATCCGTGAAGATATAGCAAAGCATGGTCGCCATGTTCGGGGCGATCATGCCCGACCCCTTGGCGATCCCGGCGATCGTGACTGTCTTGCCGGACAGTTCGATCTGCCGGCAGGCACCCTTCGGGAATGTGTCGGTTGTCATGATGGCGCGGGCGGCAGGTTCAAAGCCGCCTGCCGACAGCCCTTGCACCAGGTCGGCGAGCTTGCCGACAATGCGTTCATGCGCAAGCGGTTCTCCGATGACACCGGTGGATGCGGTAAACACACGTTGGGTGGGGATCTCGAGAATCCGGGCCAGGCTGCTGGTCAGCCGTTCCACCGTTTCGTCGCCGCGCTTTCCGGTGAAGGCATTGGCATTGCCGGAATTCACCAGAATGGCGGCCTTTCCAATGGCTGGCTGCCCAACCTTTTTCTGGCAGTCCAGCACAGCCGCCGAGCGCGTGGACGAACGGGTGAACACACCGGCAATGGCCGAGCCTTCGGCAAGCTCGGCAAGCAGAACGTCGTCACGGCCGCGGTACTTTACGCCCGCCGCCGCAGTCGCAAGACGCACGCCGGCCACTGGCGGCAGGTCGGGAAACCCCGCTTTGGGCGCCAGAGGTGAAACCTTGTTCGAGACCGCCACATCGGGCCTTTCAATGACAGTTCAGTTTTCGATCAGGCTGAAATCGCGCAGCACTTCCGGGCTGAGGCCCGGAACATCCTTGCGTTCGACGTCGGCTGTTTCGGTCAGTTTCTTGAGCTCTGTTTCAAGGATGCTTTTCTGCAATTCGTCGATCAGCTCGGCGCGCACTTCATCAAGTTCGGGGGCGCCTTTCAGCCGGGTTTCATTCAGCTTGATGACGTGCCAGCCAAACTGGGTTTCCACCGGCTGCGATATCTGACCTTCTTCAAGCGCGAGCACGGCATCCTCGAACGGCTTGACCATCATTCCGGCGCCAAACCACCCAAGCGAACCACCGTTCGGGCCAGACGGGCCGGTTGATTTTTCTTTTGCCAGCTCTGCAAAATCGGCACCGCCCTCAAGCTGCGCGATCAGGTCTTCGGCTTCTTCTCTGGTTTCCACCAGAATGTGCGAAGCGTTGTATTCCCTGGCCGGCTCTGCATTCGCGTATTTTTCGTCATAGGCTGCCTGGATGCCCTCTTCCGTCAGACCCTCGGCGACCACCCGGCCAATCGCCTCGCCCGCCAGAAGCGCGCGGCGTTCATTTTCAAGCTTCAGCTCCACCGCCCGGGGCGTCTCTTTCACGGTTTGTGCAAGAACCGTCTGCTGGATCGCCTGATCCAGAATGGCGTCATACAATACGTCATCCGGAAGGCTCTGATATTGGGCCGGCAGTGTTTCGCGAAGCAGGATCAGGTGACCCACAGTGATATCCGTGCCGTTGACGGTTGCGACAACGGTATCGGCGTCCACCTCTTGTGCTGCCAGCGGCATCGCAAGGGTTCCGGCCAACAGGGCGCCGAAAAAGATATTGGTGAATTTTGACATTGTCGCTTCCTCTTGACCTGTTGCGTGGTGGCGCAACATTGACACTCCAGATGGGGACCCTTACATCGCCTTGTGGCCCTAAAGGGTTATGATTTCTGCACTTCTATTGTGCTTGGCAACGACGGACAAGCGCTTGCATGGAAGACGGCCGGATTAATTGATCACGCGGAGTAACAATGCTTGGTTTCGGAACACTCGCCAAAAAGGTTTTTGGCACGCCCAATGATCGGTTGATCAAGGCCACGCGGCCGCTCGTTGAAAAGATAAACCAGCTTGAGCCGGAGTTCGTGAAACTCAGCGATGAGGAAATCAAGGCCAAGACCGAAGAACTGCGCGAACGCGCTCGCGGCGGCGAAGATCTTGATGACTTGCTGCCTGAAGCGTTTGCCAACTGCCGTGAGGCAGCGCACCGCGCTTTGGGCCTGCGGGCATTCGATGTGCAGCTTTTGGGCGGCATCTTCATGCACCAGGGCAACATTGCTGAAATGAAGACCGGCGAGGGCAAGACACTGGTTGCGACATTTCCGGCCTATCTGAATTCCCTGACCGGGAAGGGCGTGCACATCGTTACGGTGAATGACTACCTTGCCAAGCGCGATGCCGAGTGGATGAGCAAGGTCTACGGTGCGCTCGGGCTGACAACCGGCGTGGTCTATCCGCAGCAACCAGACGACGAAAAGCACGAAGCATATGCCGCCGATGTGACCTATGCGACGAACAACGAACTGGGGTTCGATTACCTGCGCGACAACATGAAATCCGAGCTGAAGGACATCAATCAACTCTACCACAATTTCGCAATCGTCGATGAGGTCGACAGCATCCTGATCGATGAAGCGCGCACGCCGCTGATCATTTCCGGGCCGGCACAGGACCGTTCAGAACTTTACATCACGATTGACAAGCTGATCCCCGAGTTGACGCAAGAGCACTATTCGATCGACGAGAAAACGCGCAATGTGACCTATACTGACGCCGGCAACGATTTTCTGGAAGAGCGCCTGCATGAAATGGAAATCCTGCCAGCCGAACAGTCGCTCTATGACCCGGAATCGACGACCATCGTTCACCATGTCAACCAGGGGCTGCGGGCGCACAAGCTGTTCCAGCGCGACAAGGATTACATCGTCAAGGACAACGAGGTCGTCCTGATTGATGAATTCACCGGTCGGATGATGGCCGGGCGCCGTTTGTCGGATGGGTTGCATCAGGCGATCGAAGCGAAAGAAGGCGTTCAGATCCAGCCCGAGAATGTGACACTCGCATCGGTCACCTTTCAAAACTACTTCCGGCTGTATGACAAGCTGGCCGGGATGACAGGGACGGCGGCAACCGAGGCCGAAGAGTTTCAGGAAATCTATGGCCTTGGTGTTGTGGAAATACCTACCAACCGTGAGATCATTCGCATCGACGAACATGACCAAGTCTACCGGACTGCGACCGAAAAATACGATGCGATTGCCAGGGAAATAAAGAAAGCGCACGAAAAGGGGCAACCGGTTCTTGTCGGAACAACATCGATCGAAAAGTCCGAGTTTCTTTCGGGGCTGCTGGAAAAATCCGGTATCCCGCACAATGTCCTGAATGCGCGAAAGCATGAAAAGGAAGCCCAGATCGTCGCCGATGCCGGGAAGTTCGGGGCGGTCACGATTGCTACCAACATGGCCGGTCGGGGAACGGACATTCAGTTGGGCGGAAACATCGAAATGACAGTGCTCGAGGCGCTGGCCGCAGACCCGGATGCCGACCCGGAAGAGATCAGAAAGAAGATCGAAGCCGACCACGCGGATGAGCGCCAGAAGGTTCTGGAGGCCGGCGGTCTCTACGTTCTGGGAACCGAACGCCACGAAAGCCGCCGCATCGACAACCAGCTGCGCGGGCGTTCCGGGCGGCAGGGCGATCCGGGCCGCTCTTCGTTTTTCCTGTCGTTGGAAGACGACCTGATGCGGATATTCGGCTCGGAGCGGCTTGAGTCGGTCCTGTCGAAACTGGGCATGAAGGAAGGCGAAGCAAT
>JALSJL010000463.1 GCA_026989405.1 Marinosulfonomonas sp.
GCATGACGATCTTGCCGGCGGCCTGCAAACAGGCCACACGTTCCGGCGCCCCGGCAACCGGCGTGTTGCCAATGTTCAGAACGCCGAAGGCATCCAGCAGGAAAACGTCGAACTCGTCAGCCAGTTCCCCCAGATCGGCCACCCGGCGCGCTTTCGCCGGAAAGCAGGCCCGGGGCAAACGATGGCGCACCGCCTCGTAGGCATCGAAAGCCGCGAGCGCGTCGCACGCCCCGGCGCCGCCCGTCATCAGATGATGGCTCCGCGCACCTTTGCCGAGACCCACTCTCCGACCACGACGGCCACAAGGATGACCAGCAGGATCAACGTCACCTGCGGCCAGGCCAGCACGTTCAGCGATGACGACAGTTGAAGCCCGATCCCGCCGGCCCCGACCAGCCCCAGCACCGTGCTTTCGCGAATGTTGATGTCCCAGCGGAAAACGGCAATTCCGGCAAAGGCCGGCATGATCTGCGGCACGATCCCGTAGGCCATGACCTGCCAGCGCGAGCCGCCGGTCGCGGTGATGGCCTCGACCTGGCTGTGGTCGATTTCCTCGATCGCCTCGTAAAGCAGCTTTGCGCAGAACCCGATGGAACGGATGGCAATGGCAACGATGCCGGCAAAGACGCCGGGGCCGATGATGGCGATCAGCAAGAGCGCCCAGATCAGCGAATTGATCGAGCGTGTCGCGACGATGATCAGCAAGGCAATCGGGCGGATGAACAGCCGCGACGGCGTGGTGTTGCGCGCCGCCATGAAGGCCACCGGAACCGCCATGAACAGGGCGGCGATGGTGCCGAGTGTCGCGATGTTGATCGTGTCCCAGATCGGCCACCAGAGCTTGTCGATATACGACCACCGCGGCGGCGTGGCGCGCGAAAGGATATCACCGGCGATGCGCGGGGCGTCCCACACGAAAAACCACGTCGTTGCCTCGGATATCCGGTTCCAGCACCAGACGAAAACCGCCACGGCCACGAGGTAGGCAAACCAGCGTGTCACCTGCTGGCTGGGGGTGAATCGCCGCCAGGTCTTGCGCCCGTCGGAAAGGGAAATGATCGCCATTACTGCACCCTCGCCCGGATGATGCCAGAGATATATTCCAAAGCCATGACGGTCCCGATTATGAGAATGAGAATGGCCGCTGCGGTGTCGAATTCATAGCGGTCAAAGGCGGTATTCAGCGTCGCACCGATGCCGCCGGCCCCGACCAGCCCAAGGATCGCGCTTTCGCGGAAATTGATATCCAGCCGATACATCGACAGACCGACGAGGCGCGGGAACACCTGCGGCTGCACGCCGTAGTTGACCCATTGCAGCCAGCTTGCACCCGTCGCCTTGATGGCTTCGGCCGGCACCTTGTCCGTGCTTTCGATATCTTCGGCCAGCAGCTTTGACATGAAGCCGATAGAGGCAAATGACAGCGTCAGGAACCCGGCCAGCGGGCCAAAGCCGAAGATCGCAACCAGCAAGATGGCGACGATGATCTCTTGCAGGGCGCGGCTGATCGCGATGATGCCACGGCACAGCAGATAGACCGGAAGCGGCGCAATGTTGCGTGCCGCTCCCAGACCTATGGGTATCGAAATCAGCACCCCGACCACCGTCGAGGCGACCGTCATGATCAGACTTTCGAGCATTCCGTCGCGGATATCTGTCCAACGGCTCACGAAATCGGGGGCCATGAATGCCTTGATGAAGGCAGCGCCGCGCTCCAGCCCCTCGTAGACCCGTGCCCAGTTGACCTCGACCGAAGAAATCGCCGCGATCAGGTAGATCACAAATCCGATGATCAGCCCCCAGCGCAGCCAGGGGCGCTGGATGAAGGACGGCTTTTTCCACTTTGTGCCGATCAGCAGGTCAAGTTCGCTGGCAATCGGGGCCGTCGTCATGGCGCGGCCTCGTCCAGCTCTTCCTCGTCGACCTCCTCGATGGTCTGCTCCCAGTCTTCTTCGCCATAGATCGTGGTCAGGACTTCTGGTGTCAGTTCATCGGGTTTGCCGTCAAACTCGATCGCGCCAAAGCGCAGACCGATGACCCGTTGCACGAAAATCTGGGCCAATGCGACATCGTGAATGTTGATGATCGCGGCCAGACCGCGTTCTTCGCACAACTCACAGATCAACCGCATGATCTGGCGGCTTGTCTTGGGGTCAAGCGAGGCGGTCGGTTCATCCACCAGCAACAGCGCCGGATCCTGAATGAGCGCCCGGCAGATGCCGACCCGCTGGCGTTGCCCGCCGGAAAGCTCGTCGGCGCGTTTGTCGGCCATGTCAAGAAGCCCGACCCGGTCGAGCAGGCGAAAGGCCTCGTCGATGTCGGCTTGTGGAAACTTGCGCAGGAAACTGCGCCAGAACCCCACATAACCCAACCGGCCCGACAGCACGTTTTCCATCACCGTCAGCCGCTCGACCAGTGCGTATTCCTGAAAGATCATCCCCATACGCCGGCGTTCGCGCCGCAGCGCCGAACTGCCCAGCGTGGTCAGTTCCACATCGCCCAGGTAAACCTTGCCGCTGGTCGGCTCGACCAGCCGGTTGATGCAGCGGATCAAGGTTGATTTTCCGGCGCCCGATGGCCCGATCAGGGCCAGCACCTGCCCGGCGGGAACCTCGAGATTCACGGCCTTCAGGGCCTGGTCCCCCGTCGGATAGGTCTTTGTCAGTTCAACAAGCCTCAGCATTCCCCGCCCCTGTTTTCGTGTTGGCAAACGGCCCGGAGCACCTGCCCCGGGGCCGTCGGCGATTGTTGCAAAGCCTGCCCTATTCGCAGGCGTAGCTGACGCCGTTTGCCGCGTCGATCTTGCGGATCACGTCCCAGAATTCCTTGTAGGTCATCGGGATGAACTGCGCTTCGTTCGACTTGGAAAACTCTTCCTGCAGGCTGGTGCCTTCCCAGTCGAAGCTGAAGAACGCATCCTTGATCTGTTCCTGCAGTTCGGGCTTGAGGTTGTAGACCACGCCAAAACCCGTCGTCGGGAAGGTCTGCGACTTGTAGATCGTGACCACTTGTTCCGGCTCGATCACATCGCGCTTGATCATCCGATCCTTGACCGAATTGGCAATCGAAGCGGCCATGTAGTCCTTGTTGGCCACCCCAAGAATGGAGTTGTCATGCTTGCCCGAGAACACGGCCTCGAAGTCGGTTTCGGGAACCATGCCAAAATCGGCCTTCAGAATGGCCGAAGGCGCCTTGAAACCCGAGTTCGAGGTTGGCGAGGTAAAGGCAAGCTGCTTGCCCTTGATGTCCTCGACCTTTTCGATGCCCGAGCCCGGATAGGTGATGATCTCCATTTCATATCCGAAACCACCGTCTTCCGAGGCCATGATGGTGAAGGGGCGGAAGCCCGCGCAGTTCACGGCCAGCGGGTTCGACCCGGTGTTGAACCCGGAAATATGCAGCCGGCCCGAGCGCATCGCCTCGATCTGGGCGGCGTTCGACTGAACCGGGAAGAACTGAACCTACTTGCCGGTCTTTTCTTCCAGGTAGGTCAGAAAATCGGACCACGCCTCTTTGTAGACCGCCGGGTCTTCGACCGGGGTATAGGCAAAAATCAGGGTGTCGGGGTCGAGCCATTCGCTCGGATCCGTGGGCACATCGGCCAGCAGGTCGCCGTCGGTATCGCAATACCGTTCATCCAGGTCGCCCCGCGGGCAATCCTGCGCGGAAGCGGCGCCGGCAAAGGCAAAGCCGACAACAATCGCGGCAACCGAAACGGCCGTCTTGTAGAATCTCCTGTTTTCCTCCCTGAGAATTTTTCTTTGTATGCAAAACTTATCGGCAATCGGAAAGCTGACAAGTGTTAATTGAACAAACCGCATCAAGTCGGGCCGCGTCAATCGACCGACCGGTGTCATCCTTGCCAAGCCATTTCAGGGTAAGTGGTTTGGTCGGAGTGATAGGAATCGAACCTACGACCCCTGCCTCCCGAAGGCAGTGCTCTACCAGGCTGAGCTACACTCCGACCATGACCGGCGAATTAGACCTTCGGCAAAAGATTTGCAACCGATTCATTTCGCCCGGTCTCGCCGAGGCTTGCAGGAAGTTCGGCCCGGAAATCGCCCTGAAACTGCGCGCAAGTCAAAGTTGCCGCCCGGCGGCCCTGCACCGCAAAGCGCGCGCGGCCCCGTGCCGATGCAGCGAAGCGCGCCACCGAAATTGATTCCGATCAAGGACTTTTTCGCACCGATTCGCTATTGAACCGACATGACCGAGCCGATGCTCATATTTCACGACCGCGCCGAGGCCGGGCGGAAGCTGGCGGAACGGTTGGCGCAGGTCGCTCTTGAAAACCCGGTGGTTTACGCGTTGCCGCGTGGCGGGGTTCCGATCGGAGTGGAAGTGGCGAAGCGGCTGAAAGCGCCGCTTGACCTTGTTCTCGTGCGCAAGATCGGCGCGCCGGCGAACCCCGAAGTTGCGCTTGGCGCGGTGGTCGAAGGCGAACCGCCGGAAACGGTGGTCAACGACCATGTGATGCGGGTGTCCGGGGCCGACGAAACCTACCTCGAACGCATGAAAGCGCAAAAGCTGGCCGAAATGGAATTGCGCCGAAAACGCTATCTCGGCGACAGGGCGCGCATTGACCCTTCGGGCAAGACAGCGATTGTGGTGGACGACGGGCTGGCCACCGGGGCGACGATGAAGGCCGCTCTGATCGCGCTCCGGCGCCGGGGCGCAAGCAGGATCGTCATCGCCTTGCCGGTGGCCCCGGAAAGCGCACTTGGCGAACTGTCCGGACTGGCGGATGAGGTGATTTGCCTGCTGCCGGTGCATGAGTTTCGCGGCGTCGGCGCCTTCTATCGCGACTTTCATCAGTTGACGGACGAAGAAACGATCGGTCTTTTGCGCCAGGCATGGGTCGCCGAGACCGGCGACAACCCTGTTTTCCGGCGCCAGGTATCAATTCCGCCCATCGGTCTGCCGGGTGAACTGGTCGTGCCGGACAGTCCGCGCGGGGTCGTCATGTTCGTCCACGGCTCGGGCTCCAGCCGGCTGAGCCCGCGCAACCGGTTCGTCGCCGAACAGCTCAACAAGGCCGGTTTCGCAACGCTGTTGTTTGACCTGCTGACAGAAGGCGAAGCCCGCGACCGGGCCAATGTCTTCGACATCCCGCTTCTGGCAGAACGGGTGGTCGAGGCCTCGCTCTGGCTGATGTCCGAACCCGAGGTCGCAGAATTGCAGCTCGGCCTGTTCGGCGCCAGTACCGGCGCTGCCGCGGCCCTGCAGGCGGCGGCCGAGTTGAAGGGGCGCGTTGGCGCGGTTGTTTCGCGCGGCGGGCGGCCCGATCTTGCCGGACACTGGCTGCCGAAGGTGGAAGCGCCAACACTGCTGATCGTCGGAAGCGAAGATCATGAGGTGATCAAGCTCAACCAGCAGGCCCTTGCGGCGCTGCGCAGCGAAAAGCTCTTGCGTATCGTTCCCGGGGCCGGCCACCTGTTCGAAGAACCCGGCACGCTGGAGATGGCGACAGATTTTGCGCGTGCCTGGTTCGAGCACTACCTCGAACAGCCCGCGCTCGCCCCGCCACGGCCCGAACCGGCAGCGCCGAAAACGCTTGCCCAACACCTGCATGAAGCGGCCGAGCCGTTGCCGATGCCGGAAGATCCCGAGTTCGGGGCCTTCTTTGATCGTTTCGGCGACAAGCGCGTCGTGCTGCTTGGCGAGGCCTCGCATGGCACATCCGAATTTTACCGCGCCCGGGCGGCGATCACCCGTCGGCTGATCGAAAAGCACGGTTTCACCATCGTCGCGGCTGAAGCCGACTGGCCCGATGCCGCCGCCGTCAACCACGACATCCATGGCCACGACGGCCCTCCGGCCCGTTCCGGGGTCTTCACGCGGTTTCCGACCTGGATGTGGCGCAACCGCGAGTTCGACGACTTTGTCACCAGCCTGCGCCAGATCAATTCTGGCCGGCCGGCCGATGAAATGGTCAGCTTTTACGGGCTGGACATCTACAGCCTGCATGCCTCGATTTCCGAAGTGCTGAAGTATCTCGACCGGGTGGATCCCCAGGCAGCCGAACAGGCGCGCGCGCGATATGCCTGCCTTACCCCATGGTCGCACGAGCCGGCGGCCTACGGTCGGGCCGCACTGTCACGCGGCTATGCCATGTGCGAAGAGCCGGTGGTCCGCATGCTCGTCGATCTGCTCGAGAAAAAACTGGAATACAGTGCCAGGGATGGCGACGACTTTTTCGACGCCGCGCAGAACGCACGGGTTGTCGCCAATGCCGAACGGTATTACCGGCTGATGTATTACGGCTCGCACATTTCGTGGAACCTGCGCGACCAGCACATGTTCGAAACGCTGCAGGCCATACTTGATCATGCAGGCCCCGACAGCAAGGCCGTGATCTGGGCGCACAATTCGCATATCGGCGACGCGCGTTTCACGGACATGGGTCAGGAGCGCGAAGAGTTGAACATAGGTCAGCTCTGCCGGCAGGAGTTTGGTGATGACTGCGCGCTGATCGGTTTTGGCACCCATACCGGCGAGGTCGCCGCGGCCTCGGACTGGGACGGGCCAATGGAAATCAAGGCCATACGCCCGTCGCGCCCGGACAGCTACGAATACCTGAGCCACCAGGTCGGCGTGGAGCGCTTTCTTTTCGACCTGCGCGATGAGGCCCCGGCCGGGTTGCGAAATGTGCTGCCGGAACAACTGCTTGAGCGTTTCATCGGCGTGATATACCGCCCGGAAACCGAACGCTGGAGCCACTACAGCCACGCCACGCTTGCCCGGCAGTTCGATGCCTGGGTCTGGTTCGACCGCACGCAGGCCGTGACACCGCTGCCGGCCCCGGCCCCGACCGGGCATGGGGAAGACGAGACTTACCCGTTCGGGCTTTGACAACACGACAAACCGCTTTCCCGGTGCGCGCCGGCGGATCAGACCCTGGCTGCATCTTGTGCAACCGCGTCATTTCTTCCTGTTGCGCCAGCGACGAATGAAAAAGCCGATCCGGAACGGAGCCCCCAGTTCAAAGCGCGTGCGCGTGCGCAACACGGGGGTATTTTGCGAAACCGACACCCGGCTTTCGCGGAACACGATGTAAAGCCCCGATGCAATGACGATGGCCGCGCCCAGCATCGTCATCGGATCAACCCTTTCGCCAAACACCCAATAGCCGAAAAGCGTGGCCCAGATGATCTGCGAATACTGCATCGGCGCGACAATGGCGGCTTCGGCATTCTTGTAGGCATTGATCAGCAACAGGCCGGCTGCAAACCCGAACAGGGCGATCAGGCCGACGCGGCCGAAATCCTCTATCGGCATGGGCTGATAGACGAACGGCAGGACAAACCCCATCACCGCGAAATTCGCAACCATCGGGTAAAGCAGCAGCACGACCGAGCGTTCCTCCTTGCCGATCTTGCGGATGATGATCGATGCCAGTGCACTGCCGGTCGCCCCGGTCAGGGCCGCCAGGTGCCCGAGGCCCAACGGGGCCGTGCCCGGCCGCAAGACCACGATCACCCCCACAAGCCCGACGATCACCGCCACCCAACGGTGAACCCCGACACGCTCGCCCAGGATGGGAATGGAAAACACCGTGATCAGCAAAGGCGTGGCAAACAGAACCGAATAGGTTTGCGCCAGCGGCAGCACGGAAAACGCGTAGAACACCGACACGCCGGTCATGACACCGGCCAGCATGCGCAGCGCCACCCACCAGGGGTGAACCGGGCGCAAATGGCCCGAAGTGGCATCCTGAATAAGCATGAGCGTCACCAGCGGGAACGACAGCAACACGCTGAAAAAGATGATCTGCACGGGCGAATAGATGCCGCCGAGCAGCTTTACGATCACATCGTGCAAGGCGAAGACACCGAAGGCGCAAAGCGCCAGCAAAACACCCTTCAGATTTGTCATTCAGCCTGCCCCGTATTGTGCATGTGGCCCCTGGCCCCGGTTTCTGGATAGACGATTGCCCCGCGCCAGGAAAGGGCGCAGCAATGTCGTGCAGAAATCGGGGCCGCGCCTGCGAAAGGCATTTCCCTTCCGGCCCGTGGCACTTAACCTGACACCACGCCAAGAGCGCCGGAGGCATGCAGTGAACGCAGACATACTGACAATTCTGGGCGGTGTGGGCCTGTTCCTGTTCGGGATGCACTCGATGACCGGGGCATTGCAGCAGATCGCCAGCCGCCATGTGCGGCAGGTGCTGGGGCACTTCACCACGTCTCCCCTGACAGGGATAGCGACCGGGGCCGTGACCACCGCTGTCATCCAGTCGTCCAGCGCGACGATGATCACCGTTATCGGTTTTGTCGGGGCCGGGCTGATGAGTTTTACCCAGTCTCTCGGGGTGATCTTCGGGGCCAATATCGGCACCACGATGACGGGTTGGATGGTGCTGCTTCTGGGCTTCAAGCTCAAGCTTGGGCTGATCGCCTATGCGCTGCTGTTCTTCTCCAGTCTGCTGACCATCCTGGCCCGGGAAACCTGGGCGCGGGCAGGGTTGGCGCTGGCCGGGTTTTCGCTGATCTTCATCGGGATCGAGGTGATGCAGACCGGCATGGCCGCATTCCAGGGCGTATTGACCCCGGATATTCTGCCGGCCGACACCTGGTCGGGCCGGCTGTGGCTCTTGGGACTGGGCATGTTGATCACGGCGGTGACGCAATCTTCCAGCGCCGGGGTTGCAGCGGCGCTCGTGTTGCTTTCGAACGGCTCGATCAGCTTCATGCAGGCGGCGGCCATGGTCATCGGAATGAACATCGGCACCACGGTCACGGCATTGCTGGCCACGCTGGGTGGCTCGGCCGCCATGCGCCGGACGGGCATTGCGCATCTGATCTACAACGTCGGAACCGGCATCGTGGCCTATCTCCTGCTGTCGCCGGTGGGTCATGCCCTTGAAGCCACGCTTGGCACGCGCGACCCGCAAACCGCGCTGGTGGCCTTTCACACCCTTTTCAACGTGATCGGCGTTGCGTTGTTTGTGCCGGTGATCCGCCCGTTCGCGCGCTTTCTGGAATGGCTGGTGCCGGCGCGCGTCGAGGTTCTGGCAGAGGCCCTGGACCGTCACCTCCTGTCCGACCCGGCGGCGGCCATGGATGCGGCCAGAACCGCCTCGGGCCGGATCATGAAAACCCTGTTTCGGGGCCTGTGCGAACGGCTGACGCCGGGTGGCAACCGGCGCCTGCTGCAAGAGGTGATGCCCGACATTCGCGTGGCGCTGGAAGAGCTGGATGATTTCCTTGCCCGCATTTCCGTTCCCGACAAGCAGACCGGACCCCGCGAAAGGCTGGCCGCTCTGCTGCACCAGGCCGATCACCTCAATCGCCTTCGCCACCGGGCCGAACAGAGTGCCCGCATCAACA
>JALSJL010000464.1 GCA_026989405.1 Marinosulfonomonas sp.
CGCGCCCATTCTCCCACGGCATAGGACAGCGCCGACCGCTCTGCGGCCAGGTAGGTGACAAGCACGTAGTCCATGTTGGACCGGTGATTCATGATGAAAATGACGGTGGAATCCGGGCTGATCTTCTTCAGGGCGGCTTCATCGAAATAGCCGAGCCGGACACGATAGAAGGCGCGGCTGATGAGCTTTGCCAGCTTTATGGCAATTCCGAAATACATCGTGGCGGAAAATGATGGCACGATCTCCCGGGCGTAGCGGTGCGCTTCCTGAAAGGCGACCTCTTCGGGCACGCCGGCCTCGCGGGCGCGTTCGGCGACCGCTTCGATGACCTTGGGGTCGTAGATCAGGCGCTGGATCATGTCGTGGCGCCGCAGCAGCTTGAAAGGTTCGATCGGGCGTTCCAGCCGTTCATTCAGCCTGGCGACAACACGTTCCATCCGCCGACGGAAAAACCAGCGCACTGACGGGAACAGGAAATGCGACGCAAAGGTCACCACGGCAAAGGCCAGGATCAGAACGAGAAGCCAGAGCGGAAGTTCCACGGTTCGCGACATGACAGCCAGCCTGACACCAATTCTTGCGCGGGTAAATCCGCAACCGGGCGCAATTTCGGCCCAATGACCTCTTATTGGCGCCCAATTGGCGCTGCAGACCTGCGGCGGGCATGCCGGGACGGCCGGTTTCACCTGATATTTGCATGACGCGCCAGGGGTGTGGGTGGATTTCAATCACCCGAAGAGCCGCGGCGGGCAAGGAGGACGAATGAATACGGCAAGGCGATTTACTTCTGCACTCTTGGCGGCGGCTTTTCTGTCCGCCAGCGCGCTGCCGGCAGCGGCGCTTGATCGGCGTGTGAACATTGTCAACAATACCGGGTTTTCCATTGTCGAGTTCTACGGCTCGAACAAGGACTCAAAAAGCTGGGAAGAGGACATTTTCGGCTCCGACGTGCTGGGCCCCTACTCCAGCGTGACGATAAATTTCGATGACGGTTCGGGGTATTGCAAGTTCGACTTCAAGGCCGTGTTCAACGATGGCGACGTGCTGATCAGAAAGAACGTCAATGTCTGCGAGATCGGAACCTTTACGTACGAGTGACTTCTATTGTGAACAGTTCGAAGGGCGGCCCCGGCAATGGGGCCGCCTTTTTCAATGCAATGGCGGGCGGGTCTTGCCGCAGCGCAGAAAACGTGATTATTACCTTGTTGCGCAGCAGCAGGCGCATCTGGAATATTATTGCGTGACGGAGGTCCGCCTCATGAGCAAAGCCGACAAAGACCGCCCCTGGCTGTTTCGCACCTATGCCGGCCATTCCACGGCTGCGGCCTCGAACGCGCTTTACCGCGCCAACCTGGCCAAGGGGCAGACGGGGCTGTCGGTTGCGTTCGATCTGCCAACCCAGACCGGCTATGACAGCGACCATGAACTTGCGCGCGGCGAGGTTGGCAAGGTCGGCGTGCCGGTGAACCATCTCGGGGACATGCGGGCGTTGTTCGCCGATATTCCGCTGGAGCAGATGAACACCTCGATGACGATCAACGCCACCGCCCCCTGGCTGCTGGCGCTCTATATCGCGGTGGCCGAGGAACAGGGCGCGGACACCGCGGCCCTCAAGGGGACCGTCCAGAACGACATCATCAAGGAATACCTGTCGCGCGGCACCTACATCTGCCCGCCCGAGCCGTCGTTGCGGATGATCACGGATGTCGCCGCCTACACGCGCGAACACCTGCCCAAATGGAACCCGATGAACGTCTGTTCCTACCACCTGCAGGAAGCCGGCGCGACGCCCGAGCAAGAGCTGGCCTATGCGCTGGCCACGGCGACGGCGGTGCTGGATGACCTGCGCGGCAAGGTGGCGCCAGAAGATTTTCCGGCGATGGTCGGGCGCATCTCGTTCTTCGTGAACGCGGGCATCCGTTTCGTGACCGAAATGTGCAAGATGCGCGCCTTTGCCGAGCTCTGGGACGAAATCACGCGCAGCCGCTACGGCGTGGAGAACCCGAAATTCCGCCGTTTCCGCTACGGCGTGCAGGTCAACAGCCTCGGGCTGACCGAACAACAGCCGGAAAACAACGTCTACCGCATCCTGATCGAGATGCTGGCGGTGACGCTTTCGAAAAACGCCCGCGCCCGCGCCGTGCAACTGCCCGCCTGGAACGAAGCGCTTGGCCTGCCGCGTCCGTGGGACCAGCAATGGTCGCTGCGGATGCAACAGATACTGGCCTATGAAAGCGACCTGCTGGAATATGACGACCTGTTTGACGCCAACCCGGCGGTGGAACGCAAGGTTGCGTCCCTGAAAGACGGCGCGCGCGCCGAACTGGCGCAGATCGACGCAATGGGAGGGGCCGTGAAGGCCATCGGGCACATGAAGTCCCGGCTGGTCGAGGCAAATGCCGAGCGCATTGCCCGGATCGAGGCCGGCGATACCGTTGTCGTCGGCGTGAACCGCTGGCAGGAGGGCGAGCCGTCGCCGCTGACGGCGGGCGACGAGGCGATCATGGTCGCGGATCCACTGGCGGAAGCCGACCAGATCGCGCGCCTGCGGGCCTGGCGCGAAAACCGCGATGAGGCCGCGGTGAAGCGGGCGCTGGATGCGCTGCGCGAGGCTGCGATGAGCGGTACCAACATCATGCCGCCCTCGATCCAGGCCGCCCGCGCCGGGGCCACCACCGGCGAATGGGGCGACATGGTGCGCACCGCTTTCGGTCAGTATCGCGCCCCGACCGGGGTGGCCGCGGCCCCGTCGAACCGCACCGAGGGGCTGGATGAAATCCGCGCCGCCGTTGACGCGGTGTCCGACCGGCTGGGGCAGCGGCTGAAGTTCCTTGTCGGCAAGCCCGGCCTTGATGGCCATTCCAACGGCGCCGAACAGATCGCGGCGCGCGCCCGCGACGCCGGGATGGACATCACCTACGATGGCATCCGCCTGACACCGGCCGAAATCGTGACCCGCGCGCGCGAAGACGAGCCACATGTGATCGGCCTTTCGATCCTGTCGGGCAGCCATGTGCCGCTGCTCGAGGAACTGATGGCCCTGCTCAAGGCCGAAGGGCTTGGCCATGTGCCGGTCGTGGCCGGAGGGATCATCCCGCAAGAAGATGCCGAAAGGCTGCGCGCGCTTGGGGTTGCGCGCGTCTATACGCCGAAGGATTTCGAACTGAACCGGATCATGTTCGACATCGTCGGGCTGGCCGACCCCGACGCGCAGGCCGCCTGAACGCTTGCACCGGACAAGCGATTGCCGCAAGCTTGCGGCGAAAGGCTCGCCGATGGACACAGTGACAGCAACCGTGCGCATGACCGGCCGCGTTCAGGGCGTGGCCTGCCGGGTCTGGCTGCGGGCGCGCGCGCGCGCGCTGGGGCTGACGGGCTGGGTGCGCAACAACCCCGACGGCTCGGTCAGCGCGTTGCTGCAGGGCGACCGGGACGCGGTGAACGACATGGTCAGGGAATGCTGGGCCGGGCCGGGGGCGGCCGTGGTCAAGGACGTGCAAAGCGCGTTTGTCGAAGGTGCCGAACGGTTCGACGATTTCCGCATCACCGGTTGAAGCCGGCACCGGGCTGTGAAAGTCTCGCGGCAAGACCAGCAAGGGATCATCATGGACAAGGCCGACTTTGAAACGCAGTTGCAGAAACTGGCACGGCTGAGCGTGCGCTTTGGCGTCAATATCCAGCCAGGCCAGGACGTGCTGATCACCGCTCCGACCGGCGCGCTGGAGCTGGTGCGCCTTTTGTCTGCGGAAGCCTTCAAGGCCGGGGCCTGCGGGGTGCTGCCGTTCTTTTCCGATGATGAAATCACGCTGGCCCGGTTCGAACATGCCGGCGACGACTGCTTTGACCGCGCCCCGGACTGGCTGTTCAAGGCCATGGGCAGCGCGCTGAAATCCGGCCAGACCGCACGCATTTCGATTGCCGGCGACACGCCGGGCCTTCTGGCGGGCCAGGACCCGGGCAAGGTTGCGCGCGCCACGCAGACCCAGTCCCGCGCCGCCCGTCCGGTTCTGGAAGCGATCGTTGCCAACAGCACCAACTGGAACATCATTCCGTTCGTGACCGAAGGCTGGGCGAAAATGGTGTTTCCCACCGACGCGCCCGAGGTTGCGCGCGACAAGCTGTGGGCGCTGATCTTCAGGGCAACACGGGTGGATCAACCCGATCCGGTGGCCGCCTGGGAAGCCAATTTCGCCGAGCTTTACCGGCGGCGCGATGCGCTGCAGAAACTGAACCTTTCAGCGCTGCATTTCACCGGCGGCGGGACAGACCTGACCGTGGGGCTTGCGGCCGGGCACAAATGGGTCGGCGGCGGGCTGTCGCTGAAAAACGGCGTCAGCTACGCGCCGAACCTGCCGACCGAGGAAGTCTTCACCATGCCCGACCGCAACCGCACCGAGGGGCGCGCGGTGTTTACCAAGCCGGTATCCGTCGCGGGGACCATTGTCGAAGGTCTGGTTGTCGAGTTTGAAGGCGGGCGCGCCACGAAGATTGCCGCCGACACGGGCGAAGACGTGATCCGCGAGCATGTCTCGACCGACGATGGCGCCTCGCGTCTGGGCGAGGTGGCGCTGGTCGCCAATTCCTCACCCATCGCGCAGTCCGGCGTTCTGTTTTTCAACACGCTGTTCGATGAAAACGCCGCCTGCCACATCGCGTTTGGCAACAGCTATGACATGAACCTGCAGGACGGCGCCGACAAGGACATGGTCGGCGCGAACACCAGCCAGATCCACACCGACTGCATGATCGGCAGCGCAGAAACCGATGTGGACGGAATCGCGCAAGATGGCGGCAGAACCCCCGTCATGCGTGCCGGAGAGTTCGTGATCTGAAACCCTGAGCAATTGTCGCGGACCGGCCCCGGCTGTTTATTTTCAGCCGGGTCGGCGACCGTTTGCCGTTTGAGTGTCTGTGCTGCGGCGAATTCGCGCCCGCGTGGTTCAGTCGGCAGTTCGCCGCGTATACCCGAAGTTATAAACGCGCAATCTTCAGCTTACCTTGGGAAAATAAACCAAATTTCAATGGCTTGCCTTGCCTGGTGCCGCCTATTGCCTTGCGGGTGAGGTGCCGGCGGTCGGCACCATTGACGACAACGACTGGAGACAAGACATGAAAAAACTCGCAATCGCCACAGCCCTTTGCCTGACTGCCCTGCCCGCCTTTGCAGAGCCCGCGTGCGAACCCGGCGAAACCCTGAAACCGGTCTGGGAATCAATCAAGACCTTCGAAGAGCAGGGCGGCGAAGTCTTGAAGTTCAAGATCAACGACGGTGGCTGCTATGAGATCTACGGCAAGCTGGAGGGCAAGAAATTCGAAGTGTTCTTCGACCCGAACACCGGCGAAGAGATCGATCGCATCGAATCCTGACCAAACGAAAGGAGGCCCACGATGGCGTCTCACACTTTTGAACCGATCCAGCAACGGCAGGTCAGGGTCTGGGACGTCATCGTGCGGCTGTTCCACTGGTCTCTTGTTGCATCGGTCGCCCTGGCGTTCCTGACAGAAGACGCACGCAAACTTCATGAGTTTTTCGGATACACCATGGTCGGGTTGATCGGACTTCGGCTGGTCTGGGGGCTGATCGGGTCGCACCATGCACGGTTTGCCAGCTTCGTTCCCGGCCCCCGGCGTCTTGTGTCTTACCTGGTTGACATGGCCCGCGGGCGCGAACGCCGCTACCTGGGGCACAATCCCGCAGGCGGAGCAATGGTCATTGCCTTGTTGGCCATGCTGGGCGCAATCGGTTGGACCGGCTACCTCATGGGCACCGATGCCTATTTCGGTGACGAACGGCTGGAAGATATCCATGAGCTGCTGGCCAATATCCTGCTGGTGATGATCGGGTTGCATGTCGGCGGGGTCATCCTGGCCAGCCTGCGCCATTCAGAAAACCTTGTCCTCGCCATGATAACCGGCCAGAAAAGGGCCGATGACGAGACCACGAAACACTGAGCCGGCCAATGTCAGGATGCGCCGCACCCTCTTTTTGCTGGCCGCCGGCCTGCAGATCGGGTGCGGTGCCATTTTCACCCATGACGTGATCAACGAATGGTCTGCGGCCACGCCCCACACCTGGGCCGAGGCCGCGGGGGTGGTGGCACTGACATTTGGGGCGGGGCTGTCCTTGCGCGAATACCGGCGCCTGTTGCGACGCAATGAACGCGTTGAACGTGCCTTGGGCAGTGCCACTGGCGGATTTCAGCAAAGCATGGAGGCCCATTTCCGCGACTGGGGGCTGACCCGCGCCGAGCGCGATGTGGCTCTTTTGTCGATCAAGGGCATGACAATTCCCGAAATTGCCCGGCTCCGCCGCTCGGCCGAAGGCACGGTCAAGGCGCAGAATGCTGCAATATACCGGAAAGCCGGGGTCAGCAGCCGCGCCGGGATGATCAGTGCCGTGATCGAGGATCTGATTGAAGGCATAGACATTTCCGATGCGCGCGGTTGACCTGGGGGTTTTTCCTTGCGCGAGGTCTCAGGCCCGGGTTAGCTTTGCCAATTGAACAGTTGCAGGGAGGCCCGGATGACGTTTCATATCGGTGCGAAAGATGGCGAGATTGCTGATACGGTTCTGTTGCCGGGCGACCCTTACAGGGCCAGATGGGCGGCCGAGAATTTTCTGAAAGATGCCGTTCTGGTCAACGAAGTGCGCGGAATGCTGGGGTTCACCGGCACCTGGAAGGGCAACCGGGTCACGATCCAGGGTTCTGGCATGGGGATGCCGTCACTTTCAATCTATGTGAACGAATTGATCAAGGACTATGGTGCGCGGACGTTGATCCGCATCGGATCGTGCGGAGCGATGCAGGAAGATGTCGCCGTTCGCGATGTGATCATTGCGATGTCGGCAACCAGCATTTCCACCCCATCGGACACGATATTTCGCGAGCTGAAATTCGCGCCCACGGCCGACTACGGGTTGCTGGAGGCTGCGGTTGGCGCCGCCGCGAAGGTCGGGGTCGGGGTGCATGTTGGCGGTATCTATTCGTCGGACACGTTCTATGACGAACGCCCTGATCTGACCTCGGAGATGACGCGCCACGGCATTCTGGGCGTCGAAATGGAGGCGGCCGAGCTATACATTCTTGCCGCGCGATACAAGCGCCGGGCGCTGGCGGTGCTGACCGTTTCCGACCATCTGATCACGGGTGACGCGCTGCCCTCTGACCAGCGCGAGAAGTCGTTTGGCGACATGATCGAGATCGCTCTGGAATCTGCGTTTGCCTGATGGCGGCCGGGGGCTGTCTGCCCCCGGACCCCCGAGGATATTTTGACGAAAAAGAAGTCAGGTGCCGTGGCTGCGATCATAGCCGTTCTCGGTTGGAGCCACCCAGCCCCGCGGGGGCGTTGGCGGCGCAAAGACCTCGACCAGAAGGGGGCTGCAGTTCGCGCCATCGCTTGAGTGATCAGATGCGCAATCACCGCCGGGACAGGCCGAAAGCCCCCCGATGAGGTCGAGCTCGGCGAAAAATTCTAGATAGTCGCCGGGGCGCACCGGGCTGGCTTTCATGATGTATTGCCCGGTGTCCGGGCTGAAACCCGTGCACATGAACACGTTCAGGACATCATGAACCAGCATTTCGGCGTCGTGCAGCGGCAGGCCGGTTTCATCCGCCAGCGCGCGGGTCAGGTTCGAATGGCAGCAGTGGTGATACTGGCTGCCGGTCAGCAGGGTGTTGGTGTAGGGATCGCAGCGCGTGCCGATCACGTCATGCACCCGGCAGCCGTGTTGGTCGGTTCCATACCAGCCGAGCGTATCCTCGGTAATTGTCGCCAGCGGGCGCAGTTGCGGAAAGCTGGACCAAAGCCTGTCGCCGAGGCCAAGATGCGTTCCGTGCAACGCTCGGGTCTTGCCCGAGTAGAAGCGCTCGGCAAGGTTGTCGGCATTCCACAGGTTGAGGTCACCGACCTGCGGCCCCTCGGTGCAGGAGATGCGGAAAAAATGTCCGGCCGGCACATGAAAACAGCGGCCATCGCGTGGTGGCACCAGGATTTTTTCGATGCGGCTTGCGCCCACACGGGCGCGGGCCAGATCGGACAGTCGCGGCGGGGCAAGGCTGTCATTGCGGTAGCACAGCACCGGCGCGACCGCGCGACGGGCTTCGGCATCGGGCGGGAGGTCAGGCGATCTGGTCATTGTCCGGGGCCTCGTTTCTTGCAATCTCGATGGTTTCGGGCGCTGGCTCGGGCGCGCGCCTGTTGCGACGCTTGCGCGGCGGCCGCGGCTCGCCATACCAGTCTTCGTTGCGGGTCAGATACATGGTGCCGACCAGCGCCGCGAAGGCCAGCGTCGCCCCGGCAAGCAGCGCGTAATCGGCGCTTTGCAGCACCAGGTAGAGCACGCCGTAAAGCACGACCAGCATCAGCCCGAGCACCAGCGTGCGCCGCCCCAGCTTGAGGCCAAGGGCGCCAAACATCACCAGCGCGCCAATCGTGGCGCCGCTGGCCAGCAGGTAGGCCGGGCCAAAGCCGATCTGCTCGGCATAGGCTACCATCAGCAGCACGAACACCGATTGCGCAAGACCGATCAGGATGTATTGCACCGGGTGCGCCGGTTTCTCGCCGATCCGGTCAAGCAACAAGACCGTCAGGAAGGTCAGCGCGATGAACAAGATGCCGTAACGGGCGGCGCGATAGGCTTTCTGGTAGAAATCATTGGGCTGGTAAAACCGCACCCCGAACGCGGTGCGCGCGCGCGCCGCAAAGTCGTGGTTTTCACGTGCCGCCTGCGGCAGGGCGCGCGCGAGATGCGGAATGTCCCAGCCTGCGGTGAAGCCGCTATCCGTGACTTCAGACTCATTGGGCAGGAAGGCCCCGAAGAAACTGGGGTGCGGCCAGTCGCTGGAAAAGCTGACCCGGCTATCGCGCCCAACCGGCGCCACGGACAAGGCCTGCGCTCCGTTGAACCCCAGCGTCCACCGGAACTTGCCGATCGTGCGTGGGTCACCCGTGCGCGCGAAAATTCCCTGGGCGTCGCCAGCCTCGGACGATACCGGCTCAAGGGCCAGTTCCACCCCGTCGCCGGTCAGTTCGGCCTTGCCCCGAAGCGCCTTGTTGGCGGTCAGCGACAGCCGCAGCGTCGCGCCGTTCCAGTTCACTTTTTCCTTTGCGCCCAGAACCTTGGCCGCGTCAGCGGTGTCAAAATCGAACTCGATCACCGCGTCGCCGCGATAGACCGGCACCTTGAAAATTCCCCGGTGGCGTTCTTCTGTTGTCGTGGCGGCAGTGAAGCCGAAATTGCGCGGGAACAGGTAGACCGGGGCGCGCGGCTCGGTCGTGGTGTCTTCGTAGTATTCATAA